>DUTS01000026.1 GCA_012841935.1 Clostridia bacterium | reverse complement strand
ATCCAATATCCCGCTTATGTTCAGCCTCATAATTTCTCCCCGTTAAAAACAAGGCCATTAATAATTGTTCTAAAATATCAATAGGCAGTGCAATTCGAGAAAAAATATTTACCGACTCAATCTCCCGATTCTTTTCATTTCTAACCAATGTACCAAAATCCAAAAACAGTTCTTCTTCTGAATAACCTAAACGATATGTATCACAACGCTTTATTTCTTCTTGTCCCGGGGCAAAAGAAACTTCATAATTTAATTCCCGCATTCCTTTCCCTCCTAATTTATTTCATTATATGAAAATATTCCACAAAAAAAGCCCAATTCCTGCCCATACTAAATTACCGACTACTCAATTTCTTTTGTAAATAAACTTTAAACTCCTCTACCTCTTGCACCTTTAATAAATAAATTAAGAAAAAATAAACTAAAACCCCCACACCCATAGCCAGCAATAGGGCCTGATTAGCACCCCACTTAACCTGTAAACTCACATAAATCCATCTAGAAGCTAAACCCATAATTAACGAAGCCGAGATTAACTTTATAGTAGTCCCGGTAATTCTCCATAAACCAAAAGCCCCTAGTTTCTTTCGCAAACTATAAAACAAAAGACAAGTACAAAATAGAGAGGCAATACTGGTCGCCAAAGCCAAACCACCGATCCCCAAATAATGAGCCAAAATAAAATTAAGAATAATATTTAAAAGCACAGCCAAAGTAGCATTAAGCATCGGTGTTTTAGTATCTTGTAAAGCATAAAAAACACGTTCCAAAACAGAACGCAAACCTGCCCCCAACATCCCTAGAGCATAAAAAAACAATACTCCGCCAGTCAAGGCTACAGCCACTTCATCAAAAACACCCCGTCCAAACAAAAGGCGTACAATAGGTTCAGAAAAAAGCATTGCTCCCACTGTAGCCGGGATAATCAGCAAATTAACTCCACTAATGGCTTTACTTAATATTTTTTTCAAACCCTCCCTATTTTTCTCTGCCGCCATTTTAGCTATATTAGGATACATCACCGTGGTTATAGAAGTAACCACAATCCCGTGCACAAATAAATTAAGCCTATTAGCATAATTTAAAGCCGAAATTCCACCTTCAACAATCTGAGAAGCTAAAGTACGATCAACCAAAACATTGATTTGATTAACCGAAGTACTAATAATAATCGGTAAAGCCAAAAAAAACAGTCTTTTTAAGTAAATATCTTTAAAATCTATTAACCAGCGAAAAGAATAGCCTTGACGCAATACTGCCGGAATTAACCAAAGCAATTGAAGGGCAGAAGCTAAAACACTGCCAATGGCTAAAAGTGACAAATTACCTTTACTACTAATAGCAATTGCTAAAATAATTAAAAAATTAAATGGAAAACCAATAGTTGCCGGAATCACATAATTATTTTTAATTTGCAAATAACCACTAAACACATTAATAGCAGCAGTAAAATAAATACCTCCTAGAGTAATTCTAGTAAAAAACACCGCCAACTCCAATGTTTTCCCGGTAAATCCAGAAGCAAATATTTTGACTAGTGATTCTGTAAAAATTAAACCTAAACCAACAATCAAAGTACACAGTAAAAAATTAAAACTAAGTAAATTATTAGTAAAGCGTTCAGCCCTTACTTCATCTTTTTCGTGCATAATATTATTATAAAGGGGAATATATGTAGTAGAAATACCTTGACCGATAAAGGCAAAAATAACACTGGGAATCGTCAATGCTATTAAATAAGCATCACTAATTCCCGAAGTACCATAAAAATAAGCCAAGGTAATTTCTCGGATAAAGCCGACCACCTTCGACAAAATCGCAATTATCATTAACATGAGAGCTGTTTTCTTCACTATTTTCTCACCTTTTCCCTAACTATCTCCATTTTATATTATCCTATCCCAATTGTGAATCTTAACTTGACTTTTCCCCAAAGGAGGCAGCCATGTCCCTACTTTTACCCGAACACAAACCTGATCTTAAAACTTGTCAAGCCTGTGAATTAAGCACCCATGGTTCGCGTTTCATTTGGGGTGAAGGTAATCCCCGGGCACCTGTTTTTGTTATTCTTGATAATCCCGGTGCCCGGGAAGATAAAACAGGAACACCTTTTTTATGTGGTACACGGCAAACTCTTTTACAGGGTGCCCGAGAAGCAGGTCTCTCCTTAGACCAACTTTATGTTACTTATATTCTTAAATGCCGACCCCGCAAAAAATATAATAAACCTCAAGCCCGCCAAACCTGCCTAAAATATCTCACCAGCCAATTAAAAACCACTCAACCCACGGTCATCTTTTGCTTGGGCACTGTAGCCTCCCAAGCTTTTTTTCAAGACGCAACTATTAGTGTCAAAGAACTGAGAGGCTTCCCTCATCTAGTCAAAAATTATCCCACCTTTGTTTCTTATCATCCCTTGAACGTTAGAAGAAGACCAGTACTTTATCCTTATTTTCTACAAGATTGGCAGCTAATACACTCTTTTCTTAAACCCATGTAGCCTAAAATATCGGGGGTAAAAGTTTGATAATCCACAGCCAAAACCGCTTGTTCACCACTTATTTTCCCCTGTAATAACAAGGACTGTGCTTCTGACCACAGTGAGGACTGTTTTTCACCATAAATAGCCTGCAAAATCTTTTCCATGGTAGTATAAACCCTTTCTACCTGTTCAGCTTTTATACCCATTTTCCCATAAGGATTTCCGACTAAAAAATAGGTCTCGGCAAAAACATAACCCTGCCGAGTTTTAAAAAGTGGATAAACACCTCCTGCTTCCAACCAACTGGCTTCAAACTCATGAGCCAAGTCATTAATAAAAAAAGTAATATTCTTTACAAAAGGCCGACATCTCAAATCAGCTCTAGCACTCATTAACTGTTCTTCTGTAATTAATTTTTTCATCCACAAAATAGTACTTAAATTACAGCCTGCCTTTTGTGCTTCTTTTAATGCTTGAGATAGTACTTCTTTTTCCAGATAACCCTTTTTTAAAAGAATATCCCCTAACTTGCGATGATAGTGATCCAAGACTTCTTTTTCCAAAAACTCATGTTCTGTTTTGTTCCAAGCAGGTTTTTTAGATCCTAATGGACAGCTAAAGGCAAATAATTTCCACCAAGCAGCCAGTGTAGCACTAAAATTAATAACATTACCCCATAAAAAACGCACCGGTAAAAAAGGTGGCACTAAACAGGCAAACACCATACTCCTTATACCATACACATTAACTAAAGCATAAGCCCGTCTAAATTGATTAAACAACATCAAACCTACCAAAGCCAAGCAAAGCCACCAAAAAAACGTACCACGGGGACATAAACGCGGCAGAGGATAAAACCAAGACATCAACAAATAAATCAATAATAAATATCCCGGCAAAAGCAGTAAATTAACAAATTTAGCCTTCCAATCACGATACAATGTATAGCGTCCTGCCCAATTTAATTTGTTAAATTCAAAAACATGAGCAAGCTTTACCGACTGCATAGTAATTCCATAAATCCAGCGTGTTTTTTGCCGTACCGCCCTTTGCCAAGTGTCCGGGAACATACTGCGTACCGCAATATATTCCCTTTTTTCTTGCCCATCAGCAACCAAACGCTTCACCTTTTCCAAAACATAGTAAATAGGTATTCCTTGTTTAGCCAAGCTGAGTGAGAGCTTATAATCCTCAGTTAAAACATCATCGGGAAATAAGGCCACAGCTTCTTCCCAAATACTGCGAGCCAGTACCAATCCAGTACCAGCCGAAGGAACCACAGCCCCCATCAAATTACGAGTAGTCATAATACGAAAATGATTTTCCGCAAATTCATCAGCATAAGTCCCTTTAGTCAAATTCCTACCAAAATTACCCCAGGAAGGCATCTCCTGCAGTGGGAAAACAGGGAATTGTAAGGCCTGATGTTTTTCCAATAAATAATTAGCTACCTTAAATTCATAAGGATGAACTACATCTTCTGAATCATGCACTATAATCGCTTGAAAACTCCAACCGCGTTCAATTTCAAATTGTTGGACATAATTAATTACATTATTTAAATTATCAGCTTTCGAAGTAGGACCCGGTTTTTGATTAAAAACCAGATGCACATTTTTATATTTTTCAGCTAATCTCTGCACAACCTCTATCGTTGCTTGATCATTAGGATAAACCCCCAGAAATAAATAATACATCGACTGCGGGTATAAAATCGCTGCCTGTAAATGATCAATAACATCTTCCAAAACATTATCTTCCTGCCAAGCAGCTACTAAAACCGCTAAAAGTTTAGGAGGTACTTCCTCCAAATCTTCGGGGAGTAAACTTGCAACTCGCCTTTTTTTAAATGTACAAATAATTTCCCAAATTAAATCATCAACATTAAATATAAGATACAATAGAGCGACAATTAGACCAATTAAACGAATATATTCTGTCATCATTTACCTCCCTCAAATTCAAATCACCCCTATTTTATCTGACAACCAAATAATAGCACGCTGCCAATAAAAAATCATGCTAAACCCACATAAAAAAAGGATTTTCAAGCCCCTAAAGCGAAGTTTTTTTAAGGAGGTGAATTGTTAAATGTCCGTAATTTTAGAGTTCATTAAAGAACGCCGCAGTGTCCGTGATTTTCAAAACAAACCCCTTAGCGAGAAAATAATTAACAAACTTTTAACCGCCGCCCAAAATGCTCCTTCGGCGGGTAATTTACAGCCTTGGAAATTCTTTGTGATTACACATCCAGATCTTAAAAAAGATTTAGCCCAAGCGGCTTTTCAAGGTTTTATAAACAAAGCCCCTTTAGTAATTGTTGTCTGTGCCTTACCTGAACGTTCCGCTGCTCACTATGGTGAACGAGGTAGAAATCTCTATTGCCTGCAGGATACCGCAGCCGCCGTACAAAATATTCTGCTTACCGCCACTTCTTTAGGACTAGGTTCCTGCTGGGTAGGAGCCTTTAGTGAAACAGAGGTAAGTAAAATTTTACATTTATCTGCAGAAATCCGACCAGTAGCCCTAATTCCGCTCGGCTATCCCCAAACAAAACCACAACCTACTAAACGCATCCCCTTGGAAAAGATAACCCAATATTTTTAAGAAAGGACGAGACAATGAAAACTATTCTTTGCTATGGTGACTCCAATACCTGGGGCTATAATCCACAGACAAAAAAACGTTATCCTTACCCTTTACGCTGGACTAGTATTTTGCAAAAAGAACTGGGCAGTAACTATGAAGTAATTGCAGAAGGTTTAAATGCCCGCACTACCATCTGGGATGATCCTCTACAAGGCAAATACCTTAATGGCCAAAGATTCTTATTTACCTGTTTACATACTCATAAACCTTTAGATTTAGTCATTATATTTTTGGGAACTAATGATTTAAAGGAACGCTTTCAAGCATCGGCTTTAAAGGTGGCCCAAGGAGTACTTACCTTAGTAGAAATTGTAAAAACCAGTCAAACCGGACCAGAAAAAACCTCTCCCGAAATCTTGGTAATTATTCCACCACCTTTACAACTTACCGAGCACATTAAAAAATTTACACACCTATGCAAAATTCATGAACAGGCTGTTCAAAAAAGCAAAGCCTTTTCTCAAACCTTTCAAGAAGTACTTAAAAATCAAGGCCACCTTTTTGCCGCTGCAGACTTTATTTCTACCAGCAAAATAGATGGAGTACATCTCGAAGCCAAAGCACATGCTCTATTAGGCAAAAAAATAGCCGCCTTTGTAAAAAAGCGGCTTTTTAAAATTTAAATTCACTCTGCAATTGCTCTAACTTTTCCCTAATACGCAGTGCATCAGCATATAAATTATAGAATTCAAAGTTAGGCTCACTAGGCTCTGCCTTAATTAGCCTAACTATTTTATTTCGTAATTCTATTTCATTAATTTCCTTAACCTTAATTTCATTTTCCTGCTTTAAAATTAACCAGTCATAAATTTGCCGGTGCAGCTCCAGTAAAGACAACAAATATTGATATAAATCCTGTCGTAATTGAAAATAATGAGGTTCATCTGGTAAAAAAACAATACAGTGATGAATATTCATCAGTCTTTCCAAATTTGTCTGAAGAGCATTAATGGCCCGACGATATTTTTTTAATCCTTTTTGATCTGTAAAACCCACATCATCAAGCAGTAGAGAATAAATCTTGCGGGTTTCCTCCAGTTCTTCCCTAATAATTTGCCGTTTAGCTTTCATAATTTCTTTAGCTATTTTGCCTTCCCTTAAAAGATCGCTAATCGCCAAACCGTAAAGATCTTCAAATTTCAAACGCAAACTATTTATTTTTTCCTTTAAATCTTGAGTATAATCAGGTGGTATAAAAATAATATTTAAACCTGTGGAAACAATTAAACCGATCAACATCCCTGTAACCCGATAAAGCACTGCTGACAAATTAAAATCATAATGATAGGTTCCTACCGCTACCAAAGTAATCAAAGCAAAACGAATACTTTCATCTAACCCAGCATGTAAACAGATTAAGATAATAATTATACTACCCAAACCTAAACTTAATGGATTTAAGTCCCAAGTTAAAGCTAAAAGAAAAGCAATTAAACAACCAATAAAAGTAGCCACCACTCGATTACGAAAAGTCTGGAGACTGCCCTTTATTGAAGGCTGCATACCTATAATTGCTGTAATGGTTGCCATACCAGCAATATTATATTCCCAAGTACCGATTTTTGTTTCCAATAAGTGAACTAAAAACAGGGTTAGGGTAACTACCAACCCTGTTTTTAGTGTACGTGCTCCTATTTTCATCAAGCTGTGCTCCCCCTCTTGAGAGGATTATAACAAAGATTTCAGGAAAAATCAGTATAAAAGCCAAAGAGACGCAGCAATCTTTGCCAAAAGGTTAAACGAAGCTTAACTTCCACAACTTTAGTTTCCTTTTCTGGCAGCATAATCCCTTCAGTCTGCATCATAAACTGCACACCACTAATTTCACCATTTTTATCAGCTGCAAAAGACCTAAGTGGCTGCTCAAGACCTAACATTGCCCGCAACTTATCTTTGAGAACTTTAAGCAAATCTTGATCTAAATTAGCTGTTTTCTGACGCAGAAGAGTAGAACCCTCATGTAAATCAATAAGACCATCTGCCAATTCCCCCATCCCCTGAGTAAGCTCCTCTGAACCTTCAACTAATTGCCAAATACCTTTTTCGCTTTCAAGGATACCTGTTTTAAGAGCACCCATTCCCTTTAATAATTCAGAAGCCCCTTGATTTAGCTTTTTACCTCCCAGCACCAGTTCACCAGAGCTATGGGACAATCTTTCCATACCTTGTAAATATTCTTCCAAACCTTTTTGATAAGCTGTTAAACCTTCATTAAGACTTTCCATTCCTCCCAATAAACCACTACTACCCCCGGCTAATTCATTGACTCCCATTACATAATTATTCAAACCACCCAAAAGCTGTTCATAACCCTGTAATAGCCTTAACAAGGAATCTGCCTCGCTTAAAACCTGTACATAGTTTTCACGGGTTAATTCCGGTACACCTAACTGTAACTGCACCACAGCCAAAAGCTGATCAAAATAAGCGGTAAACCCCTGTTGAAGTACCCTCCCACTATTTTTTAATTCCGTCAAACCACCTGCAAAACTGCCACTACCCGACTGTAAATTTGCCGCTCCACCTTTTAATTCTTCTAATCCAGTGTAGAGCTCACCAACCCCAACTTCCAACTGTTTACAACCCTCGGAAAAATTACTTAAACCATGATTAAATTCCTTAATTCCTTTTGCTAATTTATCAGCCCCAACTTCAAGTTCTCGGGCACCATTTCCAAGTTCACTTGTTCCTTCAGCTACTTGACCAATACCTTCACCCAATTTATCTACACCTGTTCCCAATTCAAAAAAACCATCGCGAAATTTTCCCACTCCTTCATCCAAACCTGCTATTCCAGCCATTAATTCTCGCAGTTCCTTCAAATCTACCTGTTCTTCAACATCCAATTCTAGATTCAAACGAAGACCAGTAATAGTTATAGCTGGCATTTCAAAATTTTCTACATCTGCACTTACTTCCAAAGCAGCTGTTTTACCGGGTAAAACAATAAAATTCACCTGTTTATCTTCCCCAGCGGAAACAAGTGAGCCACCTCTAGCTTCAATATTTTTACAAAGCTTATCTTTTAGTGTCAAGTTTAACTGTAAAGCATAGCTTTCGAAAAATTCCCTTTTACCCCAATTATTAGGGGCAATTTTAATTTGAATCACCAAATGCCCCTTTTCCCCGGCTAATTTTTCGGGTGAAATTTTTTGTCCATCAAGAAAATAAGTTATATAAAAACGCCAAGGCAGCTGTGGGTTAGCTAATCTCCCTTCATAATAGAAGCGATCTTCTTGGGAGCTAATCCTGACCTTACCATTTTCTAATTTAAGCACATTATCCGCGGTTAAATTTTGCACCTCCAAATAATTACCATAATCAAGAATCTCCTTCTCTTTACCCAAAAGGAAACTATTTACCACATATACTTGTTGAACAAAACCCTGATTATTCAAACGAACATAAACCGTTTCCTCCTTTAAAGGTGCCGCTTCCAGAGGCCAAGCAACAGATACAGAAAATAATAAAGTAATAATAATTAACCCCACTAAAAACTTGTGTCCCCATTTACTCAACACTAAACCCCTCCTCATTTAAAAAATTAACTCCCTGAGTAGTTTTAGCAATCAATTTATCCCCCCAAGTCAAGCAAGCTGGTAAAAAGCAAATTACCATTAACATAGAGATTAAAGTACCTCTACCCAACAAAAGCCCTATATCTTGAACAATAGAATTAGATGAGGTTAAAAAAAGTGTAAAACCGGCAAAAGATAAAATTGAAGCCGAAACTAAAATTGATTTAACCGCACTAGACAAAGCGGCCAGCAGAGCCTCCCGCCTTAACATAATTTGCCGCTTTTTTAAATAGGTATCAGTCAATAAAATAGCATAATCAATAGTTGCTCCTAATTGAATAGTACTTAAGACCAAATAACCAATAAAGCTAATTGCGGTGCCCGAAAAATAAGGGAAGGAAAGATTAATCCAAATAGCCACTTCGATCGTTAAAAGTAAAATAAAAGGCAAACTAAAGGAACGAAAAGAAAAAGCAATTACCAAGAAGATAGCTATAATAGCCAGTAGATTTACCCGCACATTATCAACATCTACCGTATTTTTCATATCCCATAAAGTAGCACTTTGTCCCACTAAATAATAATGATCATAATATTCACTAGCCAAAGCATTTAATTCTTCCACAGTTTGAAACGTTAAATCCCCTTCTGCTGGCAGATCACTATAAACTAAAAGACGTGCATAATCCTTTGAATAAAACTGTTCACTAATTTCCTTTCCCAAAAAAGCAACTGGAATTAAGGGATCCACACTCTGGGTATAGGAAACCACATTTTCAACTAAAGGGTGCTCCTTTAATCTAACAGCCAATTCATATTCTTTGGCCATTTCCCCCCGTGGAACTAAAAAAGCTAAAATATTGGTTGCCCCAAACTCTTGATTAATTAACCAATTACTATAACCTATTTTACGATCTAAATCATCACTACTGTTTCCATATAAAAAAGCGGTTTGCCTTTGTCCCCAAAAAGCGGGCACAATCATTAAAATAACCACAATAACCAAAGGAACAAAACCCCTTACTAATCCTTTACACACCTTTGTTAGATCAGGCCATAAAGAACGGTGCCGCGTTTTTTCCAAATAGCGATCCCCAGCTAAGGCTAATGCTGGCAAGAAAATAATTACCGAAATAAAACTTAAAATAATTCCTTTAGCCAAACAAATGCCTAAATCTGGTCCAATCCGGAAATTCATAAAGACTAGTGCCAAAAAACCAAATAATGTGGTTAATGCACTAGCTGCAATAGTAGTCATTGAAGCCATAATTGCCCGAACCATTGCCATTTTTAGATCCTTTTCTTTAGTTCGGAAATCAGCAAAACTATTTAATAAAAAAATAGCATAATCCATGGAAACAGCTAATTGCAAAATAGGACTTATAGAATTAGTAATAAAAGAAATTTCACCAAAAATAATATTAGTGCCCATATTAATTAATACTGAAACCCCAATAGTAATTAAAAACAATAGTGGTTCCAACCAAGCTGTAGTGGAAAGCAGTAAAATAACAATAATTGCCGGTAGTAAAATAGCTACCGAAAGACTCACTTCCGAAACAGCAGATTCCTGCATATCAGTCAAATTAGCTGCTTCACCACTAATTGCCCCTTCACCAATGATTTCCCAAAAGGCTTCACATACATCAGCTTCAAATCCCTTTTCTACCACCACGGAAAAAAGAGCTTGCCTATTTTTATAAAACCCCTCGACCACAGCCTCATCCGCCATTTCTATGGGCTTTTTTAAATCTAGAACATCATCCAACCATAAAATTTCACCAACACCGGGAACTTGACTCAACCGCTCCTTAATCTCCAAAGCCTCTAACAAAGAAACATCCCTAACCATAACATTAAGATTGGGAATCGCCTGCTCAAATTCATTTTCCATTACCTTAATTCCTTTAGTGGAAATAGCTTTAGAAGGTAAATAATCCGCAATATTATAATTTATCCGCACAAAAGGAATTAACAAAACAGCGATAAAAGTTATCACTAGAAAACAAGCTATAATTTTTTTAGGATGATTAACTATTCCCCTAGCTAAACGTTCCATCTTTATTTCCCCTTGTCGTTTTCTTCAAGTTAAATTATAATAGACATAGTGTTGGATTACAACCATCACTGTTTACTATACTGTCTACTAATCAACACCCAAACCATATCTGTTGCTTAAAGGAGGAAGTGATGACTAAAAAAATGGATCGCCGCGTCAAATATACCCGAGCACTACTCAAAGAAGCCCTTATTGAATTATTACAAGAAAAACATATTTCCAAAATATCGGTTAAAGCCCTTTGTGAAAAAGCCGATGTTAATCGCAGTACCTTTTATACACACTTTAGCAATCAATTTGCCCTTTTAAGCCATATTCAAAATGAAGTAAAAAATAACCTTAAGCATTTTCTAGAACAATATATAGATGATCGAATGCCAATAACAGAACAAAACCTTATCGGTATTTTAGAATATGCCAAAAAAAATAAGGCCCTTTTCACAGTTCTCCTCAGCGAAAACAGTGACCAAGCCTTCCAAAAAGATCTCATAGAATTAGTAGAACTAATTCCCTTCCAATATGACATTCCCCTTCGTAAAAAGGAATATATTTTAAATTTTGCAATTACCGGCTGTATCTCCGTCTTCCATAAATGGCTCCGAGAAGGTGCCCAAGAGTCACCCCGGGAAATAGCCACCCTAGTATTGCAAACAATTTATCGCGGATTACTTAGTTTTTAAATTGTCAAAGGTAGGATTATTATACCTTTCAGGACAACCATAATTAAAAATATAAAAGACAAGCTAAAATTTCCCACGGGAAATTTCAACTTGTCTTCTTTTGATCTTTTTTTAGAGAAAGTACTTTACCCTCATCATTTTAGAGTCAACTGTAAATTTCAACGTACTTCGTACAGTTTTTAAAAGTATTCATGTTCCTTAAAATATTAGCTAATCCATTTACACCTTCCTCATCTAAACTATTGCCCTTTGCATCAATTGGTTTATTTAAACCAATACCTTCATCACACTTTGTAAATACATTACCACAAATCATTGTTAGTTCGGCTTGGTCACTTCCAATACCCGCTACTGTATTACTAATCTCATTATTAATTGCCGTTAAAGTACTTCCAGGATTTAAATAAATACCACTGGTAACCTTATTAATTTTTGAATCCCTTATTATTAAATCAACATTATTACTAACTTCAACACCCCTACTGCCTACCTCATCATTACCATTTATAGTTACACTATCTAACTCAACAGTTTTACCGGCGGCCACCAAAATACCAGCATTAGTTCCGCCAAATTTTGCGGGATTAATTACCCCACCAATTATTTTAACATCTCTAGCAACATAAAAACCAGAAAACTCACCAGCTAATATAATTGTATCCAAAGCCTCATTTGCTAAAGCAGTATCTAATTCACCTTGATTTCTAACAATTTCCCCTTCTAGCAATTGTACAGCGAAAATTTCTACTTGATAGGTACCTGCTTTATTAAAACTGTACGTAAATGACGTACTAACCTGCTCTAAATTCAATGTAAATCCATTCTTTAGTCCCCAGTACCAGTAGCCGCCCTCTTCATCATAACCTAAATCTTGCTCCGCAGATGCATTAAACAATTCTTGATCTACCGGTTCATCAAAATTATCCCTAATTTCCATCACATAAAGCACATTTTCAATCTGTTCAATTCCAACATGCTTCTCAGCCGTTATTGTAGCCCTTCCCTCCTCCCCTTCCTCAACATTTACAATCAATCTTTGAGCCCCATCAATAGTGCCATCAGTTCCTTCCTCATCCCACGAAAGTGTAATCCACTCTGATTTTGGTATTTCGCCTTTACCAGTAACCACTACATTCGCAACTAATTCATTGGAAATCTGCACCCCTGCTACAGCAGCCATTGCCACCGATGAAAATACCATACTTAATACCAAAGCCATAACAAATATTACCGAAAATCTTTTTTTCACTTCTCATACCTCCAAATTATTTTTATTTTACCCCATACTACAAATTAACCCTATCTTCACCTCCTCGTATAATAAGATTTAGGGAAATATTTTAGGTTCTTTTTTCCCTACTGAACCTTGAAAACTAAATAATAGAATTTAAACTTGGGTCCTGATGTATATTCCTGGATAATAGAATCATGGAAAAGGATCTATCAGGGAAAAGACTTACGCCCCCTGTAGTTTGACTACATTTAAAGATTGTCTCCCGGGCCAGCGATGTACTGCAAACTCACAAGCTGTATCGCCCGCCTTTTGACACCGGTGGTAGTAGCCACCGGGCAGCTTGTCAAAAACGGGTCAGAATACTCATGTGCGAGGTTGTTGCCAAGCGTTGGATACCAGGGATATACACCAGGCTCTAAGTCTTTCCAAATTCAATCTAAAAGAAGGTCCTGCCCCATGAAATTATTTGTT
>DUTS01000025.1 GCA_012841935.1 Clostridia bacterium | reverse complement strand
TTGGTTGTGAGACCTCCACATATCTATTGTGGCTCGTATCTCCAAAGTACTATGACCTCTGCTGACTTCTTGGAACAGAAAAAAAAACTATTCCAAGCCCTTTATGCCCTTGGTGAGGTATGCGAATTTGATTGGGGTGAAGTAAAATTAACCATCGCTGGTCGATTGATAAAATTACAGATTGCGGTTTTTACCAGTGCCGCCGGAAACTATCGTTATGCAACTCTATTCCTAAAGCAAGACACAGCCTGTTTTTTAGAATCCCATGCTAAGTTTTTTGAACATTTGGGCAATGTGTACAAACTGATGGTGTACGATAATACTAGAGTGGCTGTTAAAAAACTTGCCGGTGCCGAAGGAGAACCAACGGAAGCATTGCATTATCGCTATATTACGGTTTTAAGTTCCGTTTCTGCAATATAAATGCTGGAAACGAAAAGGGTCTTAATGATAAAACGGCAATAGACATTCTAGAATTGGAAAGACCGCATTTATTACCTAATCTACCCCCATATGACGCGGCACGAATTACGGAATTCAGTCATAACAGTGGATAACTGCTATTACTCGGTTCCGGATAAATATGTTGGCAAGCTGGTTTTAACCAAAATCTACTCTAATGAGATCCGTTGCTTTTACGAGGGAGATTTAATTGCTACCCACACTAGGAAGATGGGCTCAAATGCCTGGAGTATTCACATTAAAAAAGAAGCCCGGGGCATTAGCTACCAGTGTTGCACTCCACCAAGCTAATCCAAGGCTCAAAAAAATCTATCATCAATACTATACCACAAAAGGGAGGGATTTTATCGATTTAATATTTTTTGTTTCAGAACATGGGTTAGAAAAAGTTGAAGATGCTATTAATTTACTTACAAAAGTTTCACCGCTAGAGGTTACAACGGAAACCATTAAGGCTATTTGCAATCGCAATACAGTGGATAAATCTAAATTTACTGTACACGATAGTGCAACCTTGCAGATTAAAAACAGCTCATTAGCTATGCTTAAGCAATTTGGGCAACTAATTCCTTATGGTAACGAGGCATTTGCGAAAGAGGTGGTTGTAATATGAACAAAAATATTTACCAAGACATTGAAGATTTCGCCCTTTATTTAAAAATGCCTGTTTTAAAAAGTAGCTATCGCGAAGCAATTCAAGAAGCCAATTTAAAAGAAGTAAGCTATGATCAGTTTTTGTGGGAGTTATTACAAAAGGAGTGTGATAGACGACAGGAAAATGCTAAACAAGACAGGGTGCGTAGGGCTGCATTTCCTTACAAGAAATATCTCGAAGACATCATCGTGGATGACCTACCAGAGGATGCCCAAAGAAAATTTAAAACTCTTTCTTCATTAGATTTCATCCAAACTGGGCAGAACATTATTATGGCTGGAAAGCCTGGTACCGGTAAAACTCATTTTGCCATAGGGCTGGGGATAAAAGCGTGTTTAGCCGGTTACAAAGTGTTTTTTTCCACGATACCATCTTTAATCAACCAGCTTAAGGAAAGTCGCTCAGAAAAGACGCTAAGGGCATTTGGGAACAAATTCGAAAAGTATGATTTAGTCATTGCCGATGAATTAGGTTACATCTCATTTGACAAGGAGGGTTCGGATCTTTTATTTACCCATTTGTCTTTAAGGGCAGAGAGAAAATCTACAATAATTACCACAAATTTATCTTTTGAAAGGTGGGATGAGATTTTCCTAGATCCCGTTCTTACAGCAGCCATGGTAGACCGCTTAACTCATAAAGCCTATATTGTGAACATGAATGGTAATTCATTTCGTCTTAAAGAAACAACTGAATGGGCAAAAAATAATTAATTTTTTTGTCCCAAAGTGGGGTACTTTTCACTTGACAAATACACTAAACACGGGAATTTAAAATGTTGGGCAAAAAAACAGAGGAAAAAGGGAGACTTTGTTGAATATAATTATAATGTGTTTAATATAATTAAAGAGGGGGTGGTAAAGATGACTTTTTTTAGTAATTTACGGGATAAGGTTAGCGGTTTAGCGAAGAGTGCGGCTCAAAAATCTGGTGAGGTAATGGAAATAACTAAATTGAATATGAATATTAAAACTGAGAAGGAGGGTATCAGGGATTTATATATAAAATTGGGGGAATATTGTTTTTTGGAATGTGCTAAAGGTGAAATAACGGATCCCCAAGTAGCTAAATGGGTAAAACAAATAAAAACTCATCAGGACAATATTGCCTTTTATAATGAAAAAATTAATGAAATTAAGGAAATGCTTTCTTGTCCGGCTTGTGGTCATCAGGTAGCAAAAACCGAAACATTTTGTGGTCGGTGTGGAATACGAATTCAGGGAGAGCAGGAAATTGAGGTTCCTAAGGAAAATGAAGAGTAATTGAATAGGAGCTAAATAAAACTATTCGTTTTAGGTTAGTTAGTTTTTTGATATAATAAAATAGGGTGGTGCCAAATGTTCACGGAAATTATCAAAAGAGATGGTTCATTAGAAAAGTTTAAGCCGGAGAAAATTACTTGGGCAATTTTTAAAGCCGCTATGGCCTGTGGTGGGGATGATTTTGGTAGAGCTGAATACTTATGTCAGCAGGTGCTAAAATTAGCCAAGGAGAAATATGGGGAAAGTGCACCTGATGTGGAAGGTATTCAGGACTTGGTTGAAAAAGTATTGATCGAAAATGGACATGCTCAAACGGCCAAGGCTTTTATTTTATACCGGGAAAAACGTAAAGGTGCACGAGAAATTAATGCTTTAATTGGGGCAACTATTGATATGTTTACAAATTATTTGGGTGAAAAAGATTGGCAGGTACAGGAAAATGCCAATACCCAAAAAAGCATTAATGGTTTAAATAATTATGTGCGAGAAACTTTTACTAAACAATATTGGCTGCATGAAATCTATCCGGTAGAAGTAAGGGAGGCTCATCAAAGTGGTGATGCCCATATTCATGATTTAGGTTTTTTTGGTCCCTATTGTGCTGGTTGGGATTTACGACAATTATTAACAGATGGTTTTGGAGGAGTAAATGGCAAGGTAGAAAGTAGACCAGCTAAACATTTAAGATCTTTTTTAGGTCAAATTATTAATTCCACCTTTACTACTCAAGGTGAAACAGCTGGGGCACAGGCTTGGTCTAGCTTTGATACTTATTGTGCACCATTTATTCGTTATGATGGTTTAACTTATAAAAATGTAAAACAATGTTTACAGGAATTTGTTTTTAATATGAATGTACCTACACGGGTAGGTTTTCAGTGTCCTTTTTCTAATTTAACTTTTGATATTAATGTTCCCTCTACTTTAAAAGATCAGGCGGTAGTGATTGGTGGGGAAATGTTAGATACTACTTATGGTGAATTTCAAGAGGAAATGGATTTATTTAATCGTGCTTTTTGTGAAGTAATGTTAGAAGGGGATGCCAAAGGACGCGTCTTTACTTTCCCGATTCCCACGATTAATATTACTAAGGATTTTGATTGGGATAATCCTGTAATTGATGATTTTATGAAAATTACCTGCAAATATGGGATTCCCTATTTTGCGAACTATGTAAATTCCGATTTGTCACCGGAAGATGCAGTTTCCATGTGTTGTCGTTTACGTTTAAATACGCGTGAATTAAGAAAAAGAGGTGGAGGTTTATTTGGTAGTAACCCTATGACTGGTTCAATTGGCGTGTTTACCATTAATTTACCGAGAATAGGTTATCTGGCGGAAACCAAAAGTGAGTTTAAAGCACGTTTATGGAGACTGGCTTGTATTGGTAAAACCTCTTTGGAAATTAAAAGAAAGATTATTGAACAGCAATCAGAAGATAAATTATATCCTTACTCTACTTTTTATTTAAATAACATAAAGGAAAGAACGGGACAATATTGGTACAATCATTTTAGTACTATTGGAATTATTGGTATGAATGAGGCCTTATTAAATTTTATGGGTAAAGATATCACGACAAAAGAGGGACAAGAATTTGCCAAAGAAATTTTACTTTATTTAAGGGATGTTTTAATGGAATTTCAAGAGGAAACCGGTCATGTTTATAATTTAGAAGCTACACCTGCTGAAGGTACTTCTTATCGTTTGGCTCAGTTGGATAAGGAAAAATATCCAGAGATAATTACGGCTGGACAGGATGTACCCTATTACACTAATTCTAGTCAGGTACCTGTAGGCTATTCAGATGATGTTTTTGAGGTTTTAGATTTACAGGATGATTTACAGGACTTATATACTGGGGGTACTGTTCATCATTTATATCTTGGTGAAAGTATTGAAGATATTCATACCTGTAAAAACTTAATTAGAAAAACATTTGAGAACTACAAATTACCGTATATTTCCATCACCCCGACATTTAGTATCTGTCCTGATCATGGTTATTTACGGGGTGAACAATTTACTTGTCCAGAATGTGGTCAGGCTACAGAAGTTTGGTCACGGGTGGTTGGTTATTTGAGGCCTGTGCAAAATTATAACAAGGGTAAAAAAGAAGAATATTTTGAGCGTAAGAAATTTAAATTACCGGAGAAGGTAATATGCTCATAGCTGGTTGGGAAAAGAATTCATTTGTTGATTATCCGGGTAAAATAGCTGTGGTTGTTTTTACCCCGGGTTGTAATTTGGACTGTTATTATTGTCATAATCGTTCACTGTTAATTCCGGAAAAAAACCCGGAATTAATCAGTGAAATAGATGTTTTTGCTTATTTGGAAAAAAGGCGGGGACTTTTGGATGCTGTGGTAATCAGTGGAGGAGAACCTACTTTACAAAAGGATTTAGCTGAGTTTATAGGTAAAGTCAAGGAAAAGGGGTTTTTAGTAAAACTAGATACCAATGGTACTAATCCTCAAGTTTTAAAAATGCTTTTAAAGGCTAATTTACTTGATTATATTGCTATGGATTTTAAGGCTCCGTTTAGTAAATATAAGGAGATTTGTGCTACAGATTCTTTTGAAGCCGAAATTAAGGCTAGTATAAAATTATTATTGGAGGGAAAGGTGGCTTACGAATTTCGAACTACTGTGGTCCCTGAACTTAGTGAAGTAGATATTTGGGAAATGGCACAGGTAATCGCAGGTGCACATTATTACTATCTACAGCAATATCGTCCTCCGGAGTTTCTTCCGGAAACTCGTGAGCCTCATAATCCCGCTTTTTTACGTCGGGCAGCTCTGCGGGCTGCTGAATGGGTGAATGTTTGTAAAACTAGGGGCATTTAAGGTGATAAGCAGCTTATGTTTGTCACCTTTCTTTTTTATGATAAACTAAACTTAAAGCAAGGGAGAAAAAGGATGGAAAAATTAACAGGAGTTGTGGAAAGAATTACATATGTGAATGAGGATAATGGCTTTAGTGTAATTAAAATAAAGGCTAAAGGTTATCCGGAATTGGTTACTTTGGTTGGTCAACTTTCCTTTGTTAATTTGGGTTCCCTTGTAGAGCTAGAAGGTAAATGGGTATTTAACAGTAAGTTTGGGCGGCAATTTCAAGTTCATTCCTGTGTGGAAAAAGTACCGGCAACCATAGCCGGAATTGAAAGATATTTAGGCAGTGGTTTGATTAAAGGAATTGGTCCGGTTAATGCTCACAGGATTGTAAAAAAATTTCGGGAAGAGACTATTCGGATTATCGAAACAGAGCCGGAAAGGTTAAAGGAAGTAGAGGGAATTGGTCCCAAACGTATTGCTATGATTAAAGAGGCTTGGCAGGAACAAAAAGAAATAAAAAATGTGATGCTTTTTTTACAGGAACACGAAGTTTCGGTAGCCTATGCTGTAAAAATTTATAAAACATATGGTAATGCTAGTATAAATATTGTCAAAGAAAATCCTTATCGTTTGGCTGATGACATTTGGGGAATTGGTTTTAAAACTGCAGATAAAATTGCATCACAATTAGGTTTTGCTAAAAATTCTCCACTGCGCTGTCAAGCTGGCTTGATTTATGTTTTAAATCAATTGGCTAATGAAGGCCATTGTTTTGCTTTATGGGAGCAATTATTTGCAGAAGCCGGCGAAATATTGGAAGTAGAGGTAGGTCTTTTAGAAGAAGCTTTGAAGAGATTGCTTAAAAGTGGGGATTTGATTTTGGAGGGTGAAGATAAAATTTATTTACCTACTTTTTATCTAAGTGAAAAAGGTGTAGCCCAAAGAATTAAAGAAATTATGGCTGCACCCCGACCTTTTGTTTTTCCTGATTTAGAAAAAATAATTGAGCAAGTTCAAAAAGAAGAACGTTTGGTTTATGATCAGGTACAATTAAAAGCAATTAAGGAAGCTTGTAATTCAAAGGTAATGGTTTTAACCGGTGGACCGGGTACTGGAAAGACAACAACTATTTTAGCCATTATGCGGGTTTTGGAAAAAATGCAGGCTAAAATTCTTTTGGCTGCTCCCACAGGTCGGGCTGCTAAAAGAATGTCAGAAACAACTGGTAAAACAGCGAGTACTTTACACCGTCTTTTGGAATATAAACCTCCTCATGGTTATCAAAAAAATTTAAATAATCCTTTGGATTGTGATGTGCTGATTGTTGATGAAATGTCCATGGTTGATTTAATTTTAATGTATAATTTATTAAAAGCAGTCCCTAATAAGGCCATGGTACTTTTGGTAGGGGATGTGGATCAATTACCTTCTGTAGGACCAGGCAATGTTCTGCGTGATATTATTAATTCTGGGGTTGTTAATACGGTTAAATTAACGCGTATTTTTCGGCAGGCTAGAGGTAGTAGAATTATTACTAATGCCCATAAAATTAATCGGGGACATTTTCCTTATTTAAAAAGTAACCGAGAAAATGATTTCTTTTTTATAGAAATTAGTGAACCGGAAGAAGTGCTGCAGGAAATTAAAGGGCTTTGTGCTCAACGCCTACCGACCTATTATCAGGTTGATCCCATTGAGGATATTCAGGTTTTAACCCCTATGCAAAGAGGAATTATTGGGGTCAGGAATTTAAATGAAGTTTTGCAAACAGTTTTAAATCCGCAAAAAAAGGTAGTAACTTATCGGGGATTTAAATTTAAATTAAATGACAAGGTTATGCAGATAAAAAATAATTATGATAAAGGTGTTTTTAATGGTGATTTTGGCCGCATAATTAAAATTGATGAAGAAGAAAAAAAAGTGCTGATTCGTTTTGATCAGCACTGTGTAAATTATGAATTAACGGAATTAGATGAAGTTGTTTTGGCTTATGCCACAACCATTCATAAAAGCCAAGGTAGTGAATTTGAAATTGTAGTGGCTCCTTTTACTATGCAGCATTTTATTATGCTACAGCGTAATTTATTATATACTTGTGTTACTAGAGCTAAAAGGGTAATGGTTCTTTTGGGTACTAAAAAGGCTTTGGCGATTGCTTTAAGAAACAACCAAGTGATGAAACGTAATACTTTACTGGAAACTAGATTATTGGCACTTTAATTTAGTTGAACACGGTGATATACTTTTTTGCCTTTTCTAAGCATTAATTGTTGGTCTGTGAAATCCGTCAAGTTAATAGTTAGAAAAGTATCCTGCACTCGTTCGTTATTTAAATAGATACCACCTTGTTCAATTAAACGTCGGCCTTCACTATTAGAAGAAATTAGTTTGGTTTTAGTAAGCAAAGTGAGAATATTCATTCCTTTGGTAAACTCACTTTTAGTTAGCTTAGTAGTGGGAATGGCCGCGGCATCTTTTGTTTGCTTGCCAAAAAGTGTTTGGGCAGCTTGTTTTACTTTAAGTGCTTCTTTTTCTCCGTGCACTAATTTAGTTACTTCATAAGCCAAAATTTCTTTAGCTTGGTTAATTTCTTCACCTGGTAAGCTTCCTAATTTCTTTACTGTTGACATTGGTAAAAAAGTAAGTAGGGCTAAACAGTTTTCGACATCGGGATCAGCGATATTACGCCAATATTGATAAAATTCATAAGGAGATGTTTTTTGGGGATTTAACCAAACAGTGCCTGTTTCGGTTTTCCCCATTTTTTTACCTTCACTAGTAGTTAGTAGTTTGAAGGTAAGTCCATAGGCATTTCCTTGTTCGACACGCCTAATTAAATCTACACCACTGATAATGTTGGACCATTGGTCATTACCACCCATTTGCAACCGACAATTATAGCGGCGGTATAATTCTAAAAAATCATAAGCCTGTAGCAGCATATAACTAAATTCTAAAAAAGAAAGTCCCTTTTCTAAACGATTTTTAAAACATTCGGCGGTAAGCATTCGGTTTACGGAAAAATGACGCCCAATATCGCGAATAAATTCAATATAGTTAAGTTTTGTCAGCCAGGTGGCATTATTGATCATTAAAGCCTGTCCATTTTCAAAATTAATGAAACGAGCAAATTGTTTTTGAAAGGATTGTACGTTTTTATTGATTTGTTCCAAAGTCAACATTTGACGCATATCCGTGCGTCCTGAGGGGTCACCTATTAAACCAGTGCCCCCGCCAAAAAGGGCAATGGGGCGGTGCCCGGCAGCCTGCAGATGCATCATCACCATTATTTGTATAAAATGGCCTACATGAAGGCTATCTGCTGTGGGATCAAAGCCAATATAGAAGGTAACTTGTTCATTATTTAAAAGATCTCTAATTTCTTCTTCATGGGTAGCTTGTTCAATGTAGCCCCTTTCCATAAGTAGGTCGTAAACATTTGTCATCTATTTCCACTCCTTGTTTTAGTCTAACCATAAGTTAATATACTTAGCTGAATAATGCAAGTTATTTAGGAGGGGACAATCATAGTGCCAATACCTTGGTTAGTGAAAATCTCCAAAAGCAATGTATGTGGTTTTTGACCATTAATAATGTGGACATGGGAAACACCATATTCTAAGGCTAAAAGACAGCTTTCCACTTTGGGAATCATGCCGCCGTTAATAATACCTTGTTTTAAATAATGTTTAATTTCTTTAACCGTTAATTGCGAAACATGGGTTGCAGTATCTTGATTTAAGTAAATTCCTTCCACATTAGTAAGCATTACTAATTTATGGGCTTTTAAAGCACCACTAAGAGCCCCAGCAGCATAATCGGCATTAATATTATAAGTGTGACCATCAAGACCATAGCCTAAAGGGGAAATAACGGGAATTAGATCTTGTTTGCTTAAAAGTTCTATAATTTCCGGTTTGATTTCCTCTATTTCTCCTACAAAACCTAGTTCTGTTTCAGAGGCAATTCTCTTTTTTTTAGTCTGGATTAATTGAGCATCTTTACCGGAAATACCAATAGCCCGACCACCGAGATTATTAATTTGTTGAACGATTTTTTGATTAATATTGCCGCTCAATACCATTTCCACAAGTTCAATGGTGTGTTTATCTGTAACTCTTAAACCATGCACAAATTTTGTTTTTTTGCCTGTTTTTTGCAGCCAGTAATTAATTTCTGGTCCACCCCCGTGAATAATAACTGGATTCATTCCTACTAATTTCATGAGAATTATGTCTTGTAAAATTAATTTTTCCAGTTCGGAATTGAGCATGGCATGACCACCAAGTTTGATTACTACGGTTTTTCCAAAAAACTTTTGAATATAGGGCAGGGCTTCAATTAAAATAGCAGCTTTTTCTGTAGGACTAATCATTTTTTTCCTCCTTAGGTTAATGTAAAATTATGCGTAATTATTATTAATTATACATTACCCAGTGGTTAAAGTATAGTCCCAAATTATTAACCCCTTAAGGACTTGTGCATATAGTGTAGGTAGTTGACTAAAAGGGGTGAAATTTGTTGTTGGTAATCTTACTTTTTTCTTTAGCATTGAGTATGGATGGATTAGCGATGGGATTGTCATATGGTTTAAGAAAAATTAAAGTTCCCTTTATTCCTTTAATTGTTATTTGTTTTTTTTCGGCGGGAGCAATGTTTTTTTCAATGACTTGTGGTAAAATGTGTGCCTTTTTTTTATCAACTCAGGTGGCGGTTTTTTTAGGTGGTTTAATTTTGATCGGTGTAGGTTTTTCAATAATTGGACAGCAATATTTTTTGGCTAAAAGTGATTGCCTGGTTTTAAATGTTTTACGTGAACCGATAGAGGCTGATTTAAACAGATCAGGAGTAATTGATTTAAAGGAAGCCTATGTAGTAGGTTTGGCGTTAGCCCTTGATGCTTTGGGAGCTGGATTAGGTGCAGCTATGTCAGGTTATAGTTTAGTTTTTACACCGCTGTGTGTGGGAATAGCGGAATTTGTAATGTTAAATTTAGGTATTTTTGTTGGACGCTGTCTAAATGTCGGTAATTTTAAAAAAACAGCTGTTCTAGTGCCGGGGGGAATAATAGTAATTTTAGGTGTTACAAAACTATTCGGTTTTTAAATGGTAAAACATACACTTTTCATAATTACATACAAAATAGCTCACGGGGTAAACTAGATCTAGGTTGACAGTCTTATAAAAAATGGAATGGGCAAGGCAATTATTGTCGATAGTCTGTTTCCGACTGTCAACCTAGGTTTTTAGACGGAAAAATTTAAATATCCCTAATTGCACAAATTTATAGTATTTAATAGAGGAGATAGCGAGATCTTGTAGAATTTAGTTATTGAGGTTATTATTTTACGGGAAGGGGATAATATATTCATGAATAAGTGGAAATTAAGTACAAAATTAATTACCCTTATTCTTATTTGTGTATTAGGAATAGTGGTCATCGGTGCTTTTGGAGCTCAACAGCTGCAAATAGTAAATAATTCTGTTGAAGAAATGTACTCGGAATTTATGCAGGGATTAAATATGTTGGGGGAATTGAGAGCCTATAATGAAGAAATCAGTAAATTAATATTTTTATATCAGTTAACCACTAGGCAAACGGAATTAAATAAATTAAGGGAAGATATTGATTTTAAATTAGATCAGGTAGCTGTTAATGTTACAAAACTTTATGCCTATACAGCCGATCCAGTTGTTAGGGAAAAAATGGATAATGTGGTTGAGAAAATGGCCCCTTATAATCAGTTTCGCGAGGTACTTACCTATGCTGAAAGGGATGGTTCACTACAAGCAGATTTACAGCAATTATTTAGCTATCAAGAGGATGTTCTGCTGGCAATTCAAGATTTAGAAAATTATCATTTAGCCTATGGTGCAAGTCTTTATAATGATAGTAAAAAGGTTTATAGTGATTCACGTAAAATTTTATTGTTCATGATTTTATTAAGTATCACTATTGCTCTTGTTTTTGAGGCCATGGTTTATCATTCAATTTTTAATCCAATTAAAAAATTAATCGGGACTACTCAAAAATTAAAAACCTATGATTTAACCGCACAAATTGAAACTAAAGAGCATAAAACCGAAATTGGTCAACTAGCGTTGGCTTTTAATGAGGCTGTTCTTAATTTAAGAAATTTAATTGGTCAAATTGAAAATACTGCTGGTGAAACGACAAAGGCCTGTCAATATGTCTTAGCTATTGCTGAGGAAACAAATGAAGGTGCTCGGCAAACGGCTTGTACTGTTGAGGATTTGGCAGAAACAACTCAACAGCAAATGAGACAAGCCCAAACTATGGCTAAGGCCATTGAAAAAGTGGAAAACGCCGTTGGTCAAATCAAGGGTAATCATGAAAGAGCAAAAGTGGATACTACTCGGGCCGATTTGCTTTCTCAGGAAGGTAATACTTATATCGTGAAAAATATGGAGCAGATGGATAAAATACGTCAGGTAACTTTAAATATTGGGGAAAGGGTTAAAGAATTAGGTCAGTTTTCGGATAAAATTGGAGAGATTATAGAAATAATTGGTTCCATAGCACAACAAACCAATCTTTTAGCTTTAAATGCAGCCATTGAAGCCGCTAATGCCGGTGAATACGGTAGGGGCTTTGCTGTAGTTGCTGAAGAAATTCGTCAATTAGCAGAGCAATCGGAAGACTCGGTAAAACAAATAGATGATTTCATCAATAAAATTCAAGAGGGTGTGGAACGGGTAAGTAGTGCCACTGATAAAGGTGTCAAAGAGGTACAAGCAGGTTCCAAAACCGTGGAACAAAGTGGTGAATCCTTTGCTCAGATTATGAAGGCCATGGATAGTATTAAAGAAGCCGTAACTAATGTTGGT
>DUTS01000024.1 GCA_012841935.1 Clostridia bacterium | reverse complement strand
CCCTGACTTTCCATAGCCAATAAAATCCTTTCCAAACCCAAAGCATAACCAATACCCGGCAAATCAGGCCCCCCACATTCTAAAATTAGCTGATCATAGCGGCCACCACCACCAATAGAGCTTTGGGCCCCAATTTCCGGAACCATGATTTCAAAAGCCGTTTTAGTGTAATAATCAAGTCCCCGCACTAAGCGGGGATTTAAAACATAAGGAATCTCCAAAAGTTCTAAATATTCCCGCACACTTTGGAAATGACTTTTACATTCACTACAAAGCATTTCCTCTAGGAGAGGACTTTCATTCACTATTTCTTGACAAATAGCCTGTTTGCAATCTAAAATCCGTAAAGGATTTTTTACAAAACGTTCTCGACAGTCTGTACATAAGTCCTGCAATTTTGTTTGTAAATAAGCCCTTAATTTTTCCGCATGCTCTTTACGGCATTTTGGACAGCCAACACTATTTAATTCCAAAGTTAAATTAGTTAAACCCAAATGGAGATAAATATCCCAGGCCATGGCAATTACTTCAGCATCTAAACTTGGCTCATTAGACCCAAAAGCCTCCACCCCAAATTGATGAAATTGCCGATAACGTCCCGCCTGAGGGCGATCATAACGAAACATAGGACCCAAATAATATAATTTAACCGGTAAAGGACCAGCATATAATTTGTTTTCTAAAAAAGCACGTACAGTAGAAGCAGTAGCCTCCGGCCGCAAGCTTAAAGAACGCTTACCTCGATCTAGAAAAGTATACATTTCTTTAGACACAATATCAGTGCTTTCCCCCACACTGCGCTGAAAAAGCTCGGTATGTTCAAAAATTGGTGTGCGAATTTCCCGATAACCATATAAAAAAGCAATATCATGTAAAATTTGCTCCACATAATGCCATTTTTCCAACTCCTCTGGCAAAAGATCATTTGTTCCCCGCGGTCTCATGGTCAACATAGTTACACAACCTTCCTTTTACTTCTAATTTAGATTATAAAACTGTCTGCAGGTTGTCAACTTTTCGCTGCAGTAACTCATCAACTCTTTGTAAATAAAACAAAATATCTTTAGGATTATAAATACTTTCTAAAAAGTTTGTTTCCAAATCAACAAATTTACTACTTGCACCTACACCACAACCTAAAATAGTCTGTCTTTCTTCCATCATTAATAAATTATAAAGACAGATTTTACCCGGTAAACTATAACCGACATTTTCACCATGAGCAAAAATTTCCTTTTGGCGATAAAGGTAATAAGGTAAATAACCGGCTTTTGCCAACCTAGTATGAGCTAAGTCCAACATAGCTTGCCCTTCGGCTGGTAATACCAGGTCAATTTTTTCTTGACGATAATAGGCAGCTCTTTTTAAGGCTAAGGCATGAACAGTAATGTTTTCAGGCCGTAAAGCAAGAATTTCATTTAAAGTTTTATCTAAATCTACCCGTTTTTCACCAGGTAAACCAATAATCAAATCCATATTAATGACCGGGAAACCAAATTCTCTTGCTAGATGATAAGCTGTAATAATGTCTTCACAACTATGCTTTCTGCCAATTCGCTCCAAGGTCACGGCTTGCATTGTTTGAGGATTAATACTCAAACGTGTTACTTGATGGGCTTTTAAAACCTCCAATTTTTCCCGGGTGAGTGTTTCAGGTCGTCCACCTTCTACAGTTAATTCCCTATCAGGAACAAAAGCAAAATTATCTTGAACAACTGTTAACAGTTTAGCCAGTTGTCCCGCCGATAAAATGGTAGGTGTACCACCCCCCAAATATACTGTTTGTACTTTTATTTCTTTTTCTTGTAAAACCTTGCTCAAACCAATAATTTCTTTTTCCAAGGCTTGCAAATAATCTGCTAGTAAATAGCCCCATCTGTCAAGGGAAAACGAAGGAAAGGAACAATAATAACAGCGAGTTGGACAAAAAGGGATACCTAGATAAAGACTTACCAAATTCCTTTTTTCCTTAGGCAAAAAGGGTCTCTGCCGATAGGCAATTTCCAACAGCAATTTTGCTTTGCGTTCCTCAAGTGCATAATCTTTGATTAAATGGTTCAAAATATTTTCCGGTGTTATACCATCATCCATAAAACGCTGTACAATTTTCAAAGGCCTTACTCCAGTTAAAATACCCCAAGGACTAGGTTTAATAATTTTAGCCAAACTAAATATCTGCTGTAAAGCTAAACGAAGTAAACGTCTGGCACGATTAGTTTCTTCCTCCGAAAAAAAAGGAGGCTTTGCCACTTCTTCATGAAAAAAAACTTGATCATCCATTTCCAATTTTACCTTTATCACTAAAGGTGAAGTTTGTTTTTCCAAATAAAGATTAATTTTTTTATCAGCTTTAACAGTACCGGAAAAATAATTGGAACTTATTAAAAAATTAGTAGTATCAATTTCTTTGAGGCGCGGAAAATAAATCCGCAGTACCTCCTTAACTATCCGCACCTGATCTGTAGAAGGGGAAAACACCTTTACTCTAATCATTTTTTACCTAAAATAAGGATTAGTCTTTTTTTCATGCCCAATGGTAGTCTGAGGCCCATGTCCGGGATAGACGACAGTCTCCTCATCTAAAACAAAGAGCTCATTTTTAATAGCTTTAATTATAGTGGGAAAAGACCCCCCCGGCAAATCTGTGCGTCCAATAGAACCGGCAAATAATGTATCCCCCGTAAAACAGACACCTTCCCCAACCAAACAAATTCCCCCTAAAGTATGTCCAGGTGTATGCAAAACTTTAAAGTTTAAAGTACCAATAGTTAAAACTTCACCGGCCTCTAGATGACGATCTGCCGGTGGTCCATCAATTTCCTTCCCGGCAAAATAAAAGGAGATGTTTTTTCGCGGATCAGTAAGCATTTCACTATCTCCTCGATGTATACAGATCTCTGCTTCCCGATTTTTTTCTTTTAAATACCCATTGGCCCCAATATGGTCCAAGTGACCATGTGTATTAATAATATATTTAACCTTTAAAGCCAATACCTCGATTCTTTTTTGGATGCGTTCTCCCTCTGCCCCAGGATCAATAACCAATGCTTCCCGAGTTTGTTCATCATATACTAAATAACAATTAGCCTCAATTTGTCCTACTTCCAACATTTCGATTCGCAGCATTTTTTTCAACCCCTATTTAAAAATTTTTGTTACTGTCTAAAAGTAAAGTAAGTGGTCCTTCATTTTCAATTTTAACCAACATTTCAGCTTGAAAAACACCAGTAGCCACCTTAATACCAGCACTTTTAACCTGCTGAACGAATTCCTGATATAAAGCATCTGCTTTTTCCAGGGAAGCCGCACCTGAAAAACTAGGTCGTCTTCCCTTACGGCAATCACCATAAAGAGTAAATTGAGAAACAACTAACATTTCCCCTTTAATGTCTTGGAGGGAATAATTTAATTTCCCATTTTGATCTTCAAAAACACGTAAATTAATAATTTTTCGTACTAAATAATCTACATCATTTTTCGTATCCCCAGCTCCCACCCCCAAAAAAACCAATAATCCTTTATCTATTTGACCAACTGTTGTTCCCTTTACAGAAACAGCACTTGTTTTAACCCTTTGCACAACCACACGCATTAAACACCCTCCCCCCAATTATTTACGAAATACGTCAAGAACATCCCTGATATTTTTTAGTTTATTTATTAACAAGGATAATTGTTTAGTAACCCTAATTTCAATAATTAAATTAATTATGGCTCGACCATGTTTAGCCGTACGAGCATTTATAGAATTAAGAGGTATTTTCATTTCTACCAAAGTACTCATAATTTCCAGAGCTAATTGTGGTCGATCCAAAGCCTGAATTTCTAATTCCACCTGATAAACATTTTCCGCAGTCACCGCCCAAACAACTTCAATTAAACGTCCTTTTTCTTGTGGTGTTAAATTATTGATATTTTGACAATCAGCCCGATGTACCGAAATACCCCTACCGCGAGTAATATAACCAATTATCTCATCACCGGGAAGAGGATGACAGCACTGGGCTAATCTAACTAAAACCCCCTCTTCACCTTTGACCTTTATTCCATAAGTTCTCTGATAGGTACGTGCCTCTTTTTGTAAACCCTTTTGTAATTGGGCTAAATCTACTTTAGGCAATTGTTTTTCCACAGGCAAAAATTCATCTCGTAAACGCGTAAAGACTTGATAAGCACTTAATGCTCCTTCACCAACAGCTACCAAAAGATCATCTGCCTGACTTTTTCCGAAGCGGGGAGCTAATTCCGCCAACCATTCCTGTTTTATTTTTATATTTTCAAAACCTTGTTTTTTAAATTCTTTTTCAAGATTTTCCCGACCCAATTGAAAATGTTCTTCTTTTTTTTCTTTTTTAAACCAAGACCTTATTCTATTTTTGGCATGAGAAGTTTTCACCATTTTTAACCAATCTCGACTAGGCCCACTTGAATGTTTAGCAGTGATGATTTCTACAATATCACCATTTTTTAAAACATAATCTAAAGGAACCATTTTACCATTTACCCGACAGCCGACACAACTATGTCCCACATCAGAATGAATACGATAAGCAAAATCCAGTGGAATAGAACCAGCAGGTAATTCCTTGACATCCCCCTTAGGTGTAAAAACAAAAACAACATCCGAAAAAACATCTATTTTTAAAAGTTCCATAAATTCTTTGGTATCTTTAACTTCCTTTTGCCATTCCAAGACCTGTCTTAACCAGGCAAGCCTTTTATCCAATTCCGTACTTCCCTTTTGATACCCTTCTTTATATTTCCAATGGGCGGCAATCCCATATTCAGCTGTTCGGTGCATTTCTTGTGTTCGTATTTGTACTTCAAAAGGCTCCCCAGCCAGACCCATTACCGTTGTGTGTAGTGATTGATACATATTTGGTTTAGGCATAGCAATATAATCTTTAAAGCGTCTGGGAATAGGAGTCCAAAGGGTATGAATAATTCCTAAAACTTCATAACAATCCCTTACCGTATCTACTATTACCCGAACAGCAATCAAATCATAGATTTCATCTAATTCCTTTTCTCGTTCCTGCATTTTTTGATAAATACTGTAGAAATGTTTGGGACGACCTTGTATATCAGCATTTATACGTGCTGCTCGTAATTTAGTTTTTAAATGTTCAATTACTTTTTCAATATAGGCTTCCCTTTCTTGGCGGCGCATCGCTATTTTTTTAACCAAACAATTATATTCTTCTGGTTTTAAAAATCGAAAAGCCAAATCCTCCAATTCCCATTTAATCGTAAAAATCCCTAAACGATGAGCTAATGGAGCGAAAATCTCTAAAGTCTCTTCAGCAATCTCCCTTTGCTTATTTATTGTCTGATGTTTTAAGGTGCGCATATTATGCAAACGATCAGCTAGCTTAATCATTATGACCCGAATATCTTTAGCCATAGCTAAAAACATTTTACGTAAATTCTCTACTTGTCGTTCCTCTTGAGAGCGAAATTGCAATTTACTTAATTTGGTAACCCCATCAACTAAAAGGGCAATTTCGCTGCCAAATACTTCCGTAATTTTTTCAAGCGGTACACTGGTATCTTCAACAACATCATGTAAAAGGGCCGCAATTATAGTAGGCAAATCTAACTCCAAATCAGTTAAAATTTGAGCTACTGCTACAGGATGAACAATGAAGGGTTCCCCCGAAATTCTATTTTGACCACCATGTGCTTTTAAAGCAAATTGATAGGCTTGATTAACTAAATTCACTTCTTTTTTGGAGTAGTGCTGTTTAATCTGTTTTTGTAATTCTGAAAACAAATCCTGTCTTAACATCCTTTCACCACCTAAAGTGACTCCCTTGCTTGAGGAAAAATAGGTTGATTAATCATTTTTAGAACTACTTCTTTATCCATAGTTAATGCAAAATTGGCAAAATCCTGAAATTCCTCCCACTCATCTTTGCCTTCAGAATAACAAAGCGAAATGGCTAAATCCAGTTTTTCCGATGGAGCAGGAAGTAAAGTACAGGACTTCATATCTTCACAAGCTAATAGGCCCAATTCCTCCAAAATAACCAAAGCAGTAGCCGTAGTTGCTGAAGAGAAATATTTAATTCCCTGTTTATGCATTTCAACAGGTAAATTTCGTATTACCTCCGACCAAGGCCGTTTTAATTGAGCCTGTTTCAGTAAAAAAAGATAAACCTTGGCTAAAACCGCCCGCGAAGGAGCCCCTCTTTGTAAAATAAATTCATTTAAAGCACGATCAGCCTCATTAAATAACAAATGAATATAGGCAGACTCATGATTACGACCTGCCCTGCCGGCCAATTGATTAAATTCCCCATATGAAAAAGGCAAATGATATAAAACTACATGCCTAATATCAGGAATATCAATCCCTTCGCCAAAGGCACTGGTAGTTACCATTACCTGTAATTCACCCTGCCGATAGGACTTTTCTAAACAAAAACGCTCTTTATTATTTAAACCAGCATGATAAAAACCTATTTTTTCTTTTAAACCCTGATGATAAAAACGTAATTTTTCTGCCAATTGATATACCCGACGGCGACTGTTCATATAAATTATAATTCGTTCTCCACTATCAATTAATTTTAATAAATATTTTAATTTATCTTTTTGCCGACGCTGATCAATAATCTGCAAATTTTCCCTGCAATAATTTTCCGTCACCATTTGCATTGGTGCAAAAATCTTTGTAATTAACTGTGCTGTTTCTACCGCAGCAGTTGCCGTAGCAGCAAGCACTAAAGGTTTATTTAATTCTTGCCAACAGTGTGCTAATTGACAATAGCCTAGGCGATTACTTTTGGCCAAATGATGGGCTTCATCAATGACAAAAAAACCCATTCTAGAAGCACATTGTTTAAATTTATCAAGATGAAAATAAAGAAATTCAGGAGTAGTTAAAATCATATCAATTTTTCCCTGTTCCAAATCACAAAAAAATTGTTTTCTTTTACCCAAATTCAAGGCACCTTGAGCCCGGGAAACTTTTAATCCCAATAAAGCCATTTTCTTATGAATTCTTTGATATTGATCATTTACCAATGAACGTAAAGGATAAATAAAAATACTAATTTTTT
>DUTS01000023.1 GCA_012841935.1 Clostridia bacterium | reverse complement strand
GTTACTTATTTTGCGTTTTAAATAAAATGAGGTGAATAATTAGGTGGAGAAATTTTTGATTATTGATGGACATAGTTTAGCCTATCGGGCTTTTTATGCTTTACCTCTTTTGACTAATGCTGATGGTCAAGTGACTAATGCTATTTTTGGGTTTTATAAAACATTAAAAAAGGCAATTGCAGAAGTAGAACCAGCTTATGTGGCGGTTGCTTTTGATAAGGAAGGTAAAGTATTTCGACATCAAATTTATGATGATTATAAAGGAACGCGTAAACCTATACCCCGGGATTTAAAAACACAATTACCTTTACTTAAAGATTTATTGAAAACTATGCGGATTGCGGTTTTTGAGGCAGCCGGTTATGAGGCTGATGATTTAATCGGTACCTTGGTAAAATTCGGTGAACAGGCTGGTTTTGAAAATTTTATTGTTAGTGGTGATCGTGATACTTGGCAATTAATTTCGAAAAAAACCAAAGTACTATTAACTCGTTCCAGAAGCAGTGAATTTGAAATTTATGATTTGTCTAGATTGAAAAAAGAATATGACTTGACTCCTGAGCAAATAGTGGAAGTAAAGGGCTTAAAGGGTGATGCGGCGGATAATATTCCTGGGGTACCGGGTATTGGTCAAAAAACGGCTCTGCGTTTAATAAAAAAATATGGCACTGTAGAAAATGTTTTAAAACAGCGAGCCGATTTTCAAGGTAGAAAATTAGGTGAGGCTTTGGAAAAATACGGTCAGCAGGCACTTTTAAGTAAAAAATTGGCTATCATTGATACACAAGTGCCTTTGGAATTTGAATGGACCTTATGTCAAAAAAAAGAGCCTGATCAGCCGCGTTTTTTTGCTCTTTTGGAAAAACTAGGTTTTAAAAGTATTTTAAAAGAACAAGAGTTAGCTGTGGAAACTATTTATGAAATTGTAAAAACACCGGTTGAATTGGCTGCCTATTTAGAGTCTGGGGAAGGGGATTTAATTCTCCATTTTGAGATTGAAAAAAAGGGAGTAACAGCTTGGCAAATTAAAGCAGCTGGATTAAAATTTGTTGGACAAGTCATTAAAATATTTCCTTGTAAGGAGTCGGATGCTTATTTAAAGGTGTTAAAACCCTATTTGGAAGCAGAGGATTTGAAAAAAACGCTCTGGGATGCCAAATCATGTATTTTGGCTTTGGCAGGTTATGGAATTGAAGTAAGAGGAATTAATCAAGATGTTTTATTAATGGCCTATCTTTTAAATCCGGCACGTTCTTTAAAGGATATTGATACCTTAGCTCAAGCCGAATTAGGAGCCAAATTACCCCAAGAGGGTGTGGAGCGGCTTCCTGCTATTTTAAATCTTTTAGAGGAATTGAGTCCGCGTTTGTTAGCTGCTTTAGCAAAGCAGGATCTTTTAGGATTATATCAAGATATTGAATTACCATTAGTTGCTGTTTTGGTGGCCATGGAAAGGGCCGGTATAAAATTGGAACTTACAGTTTTAGAAGAAGTAGGCCGGGATTTAAAAGTGCGTATAGAAAAATTAAGTCAGGAAATTTATAAATTGGCCGGGGAGAAATTTAATCTTAATTCCCCTAAACAATTAGCTGCTATTCTTTTTGAAAAATTGGGTTTACCTGCTAGTAAAAAAACGAAAACCGGGTATTCAACCCGGGCAGAAGTTTTGGAGGAATTAGCCCCTCAATATGAAATAGCAGCTTTGGTATTGGTTCATCGGCAATTAACTAAATTGCAAAATACTTATATTGAAGGTTTGGCGGCTTTGTTTGAACCTAAGAGTAAACGGTTATATACTAGTTTTAATCAAACCATCACAGCCACTGGACGCTTAAGTAGTACAGAGCCTAATTTGCAAAACATTCCCGTACGACTTCCTGAAGGAAGAAGAATTCGTAAAGCCTTTTTACCTTCTAAGGGGAATTTGCTTTTAGCAGCCGATTATTCGCAAATTGAATTACGAGTTTTGGCTCATTTGGCCCAGGATCCGGTGATGATTGAGGCTTTTAAAGCTAATCAAGATATTCATGTGCGTACTGCGGCCGAGGTGTTTGGTCTGCCTTTAGAAATGGTGACATCGGAGTTGCGGCAGGCAGCTAAAGCCGTAAACTTTGGGATTGTTTACGGGATTAGTGATTATGGTTTAAGTCGTGATTTGAATATTCCGCGTGCTGAGGCTAAAGCCTATATTGAAAAATATTTTACACGTTATCATGGTGTTAGGGATTACCAAAAAGCGGTTGTTGCCACAGCTAAAAAGCAGGGTTATGTAACCACTTTATTAAATCGACGGCGTTATTTACCTGACTTAAAAAGTCGTAATTATCACTTGCGAAATTTTGCCCAGCGTGCAGCCATGAATACGCCAGTACAGGGCAGTGCCGCTGATTTAATTAAAATAGCTATGTTAAACATTTATCAATTGTTAAATACCCCTAAATGGGCAGGCACAAAATTAATTTTGCAAGTTCACGATGAATTAATTTTTGATGTACCGAAAAAGTTTTTACCCGATTTTGCTTTTTTAGTTCGTGAAGTAATGACAGGGGTGTATCCTTTACAGGTGCCTTTACAAGTAGATTTAGCCATAGGTTCAAATTGGTATGCTTTAGAAAAGTTAGGTGGATAAAATGCCTGAATTACCAGAAGTGGAAACAGTTAAAGAAAGTCTTAAACCATATTTAATTGGCCAAAAAATTATTAAAACAAAAGTTCATGTTGGTAAATTAATTAAGCATCCAAGTGAAAATTTGTTTGTTGAAAAAATTGCCGGGCGGACTATTGTCAAAATAGCCCGCCGTGGTAAATATTTGTTATTTCATCTAGATCAAAACTTGACTTTAGTGATTCATTTACGCATGACCGGGCAATTACTTTTTTTTACTAAAAAAGCGGAGTATTCTCGACATACCCATTTAGTATTTCATTTTGATTCTCAACGGGAATTAAGATTTATAGATGTACGTAAGTTTGGTTTAATTTATTTGGTACCTACCGGGAATTGGGAAGCAATTCAGGGTTTAAAACAGTTAGGTGTAGAGCCTTTATCACCTGATTTTACTTTAGATTTGTTCAGGGAACTTTTGGCTGGGAGAAAGGGTATGTTAAAACCATTTTTACTAAATCAAAAAGGGATTGCCGGGATTGGTAATCTTTATGCAGATGAAATTTTGTTTCGTTCGGGGCTGCATCCCAAACGAAAGATTAATACTTTAGATACTGAAGAAATAAAAGAATTATATGGGGCAATTATTAATACATTAAAGCAAGCAGTACTTTGTCGAGGTACTTCTTTTCAGAATTATGTAGATGGTTGTGGGGAGTTAGGTGGTTTTCAAGCTCATTTACAAGTTTATGGTCGGGGAGGTAAACCCTGTATTTACTGTCAGATACCTTTACAGAAAATTAAGGTAGCCGGCCGTGGTACAGTGTTTTGCCCGTGTTGTCAAAAAGCTGGTGACCAAGAAAGGGGCTAGGTTTAAATGCGGATAATTGGTTTAACCGGTGGGATAGCCGCAGGGAAAAGCACCATTTCTCATTATTTACGTGAATGGGGAGCGGTAATTATTGATACCGATATTTTAGCCCGTGAATTGGTTGTGCCCTATTCAGCAGCTTGGCAAGAAATTGTTAAGCATTTTGGAGAGGACATCCTCACACCTAATGGCTATTTAAAAAGAAAGAGGTTAGGAGAAATTATTTTTAAGTCAGCAGGACAGCGTCGGGTACTAAATGAAATTTTGCATCCACAAATAAAAGAAAGAACTTTACAGTTATTGAGTTTCTATCGGCAAAAAAAAGTGCCTTTGGTTATTTTGGTTGCCCCTTTATTAATTGAGGCAGAAATGATGGATCTGGTTGATGAAATTTGGTTAGTTGCTGTTCCGGAAAAATTACAGTTAAAGCGTTTGCAAGAGAGGGATAACTTGTCGGAAAAGGAGGCTTTAGATAGAATTAGGGCTCAATTACCTTTGAAGGAAAAATTGAAATATGCTGCTCAAGTTATTGATAATAGTGGTACGGAATCGGAAACACGGCAGAAGGTATTAACTCTTTGGAAAAAAACTATTAAACAGGTATAGGTGGGGATAGGTTTGCGGCTTAGGTTTTTAAAAAAAATAGCTGTTTTTATAGTAATTTTTTTGTTGGCAGTTTACCTTTTTACTAGTCCCTGGTTTTTAAAAAATTTTTATCCCTATCCTTACCGCGAATTACTTCAAACAAATTGTGCCCTTTATGGGTTAGATCCTTATTTTGTTTTAGCCATTATTAAGGTGGAAAGTCGTTTTTACAGTCAAGCACATTCACGGGCTGGGGCATTAGGTTTAATGCAGATAATGCCCACAACGGGAAATTGGATTGCTTCCCAAATGGGTTGGCCTGAATTTTCGGAAGCAATGCTTTTGGAACCAGATTATAATTTACCTTTAGGTATTTGGTATTTAGCTTATTTAAAAGAACGTTTTGCAGGTAATCAATTAAAAGTAATTGCTGCTTATAATGCTGGGGTTAATCGGGTGACTAATTGGTTGAATAAAGGAATTTGGTCTGGTCAAATCAAGGATTTGGCACAAATACCTTTTCCTGAAACCCGCAGATATGTGGAAAGGGTTTTATTTAATTACCAATTATATCAATATATTTATTTGCGAAATTAGATGGGAGGAAAAAATATGGGGAATAAATTAAGGTCTTTGGCTCAAGTACAAAAACTTAAATTAGCTCCAAGATTGTTATTTTCGGCAGAGCATGAAGAAATTTTACAAGGGATGACTACTGATATTTATTTTGTAAAATCACAAGAGATTTTACAAAAATATGCTTTACAAGATACTGTGGTCACTGGGGAAGTTTTTGCTCGTCGGGGCGGTGTTTTTGCGGGATTAGAGGAAGTATTGGGTTTATTTAGTGATAGTGAAGTGGAAATTTGGGCTTTAGAAGAGGGACAAGTCTTTGCAGCTAAAGAAGTGGTTATGCAAATTCGGGGTAAATATAGTGAATTGGGATTATATGAAACCCCTTTATTGGGTATTTTAGCTAGTTCTAGTGGTTGGGCAACTGCAGCACGTGAGGCTAAAGAGGCTGCTGGAGATAAAGTAGTATTATGTTTTGGAGCCCGACATGTTCATCCGGCGGTAGCACCGGTAATGGAAAGAGCAGCTGTAAAAGGTGGGGCTGATGGAGCTAGCTGTATTTTGGGAGCCAAATTAGCTGGTTTGGAGCCTGCGGGAACTGTTCCTCATGCCATTTTTTTAATTATGGGTGATACGGTGTCTGTGGCTAAGGCTTATCATCAAATAATGCCGGCAGGGGAAGCACGTATTGTTTTAGTAGATACTTTCAAAGATGAAGCAGAGGAGGCACTGCGAGTAGCGGAAGCTTTGGGTAAAGATTTACTTGGTGTTAGATTAGATACACCCAGTGAACGGGGGGGTGTTAGTCCTGAACTGGTTATGGAAGTGAGAGAGAGGTTAAATCTCAGAGGTTTTAAGCATGTACAAATCTTTTGTTCAGGTGGTTTAACTCCAGAACGGATTAAATTATTAAAGTCAGCTGGTGCAGATGCCTTTGGAGTAGGTAGTTACATTGCTGGGGCTACGGGAATTGATATGACCATGGATTTAAAAGAGGTGGCTGGACAACCTATTGCTAAAAGAGGGCGTATTCCGGGGTTAAGAAATAACCCGCGTCTGCGAAAAAGGAAATAGTTAAAAAAATATTTTTTTCTGTTATAATTATTAGAGAGTAGTTAAAAAATTGTTTTAGGGGGTGGACCGATGAAACACTTGAAAATTAATAAATCATTAATTTTCTGTGCATTATTGATTTTTCTAGGGGGTGTGCTTTCTGGAGGTTTATATTTTTCGGTAAAAGGCAGTGATTTGCCTTGGCATGTGGGAACGGAAATGAATCAAGGAGTAGCTGCCAATGATCAAAATTTACCTATTAATTTGGAAAAAGTAGTAGGTACTAAAAGCATAGAACAAATAGTGGAAGAAGCCGGTCCCGCTGTAGTTAAAATTGAAACATTGGCTAAGGTTAAAAATCGGGCTAATGATTTTTTCTGGGATCCTTTTGATGATCCTTTTTTCCGACATTTTTTCGGGGATAGTTTTCGGGTGGAACCACAACCACGGGAAACACAGGGTCTTGGATCTGGATTTATTATTTCTAAAGATGGCTATATTTTAACTAATCAGCACGTGGTTGAAGGTGCTGATGAAATAAATGTTTATTTAACTAGTCGGCAGGAACCTTATAAAGCTAAAATTATTGGTTCTGATGCTGATTTGGATCTGGCTGTGATTAAAATAAATGCTGGAGTAAATCTACCGGTTTTAAAGTTAGGTGATTCCCATCAAACTAAAGTGGGTAATTGGGTAGTAGCCATTGGTAATCCCTATGGTTTGGATCATACAGTAACTGTGGGTGTGATTAGTGCTAAAGGTAGACCCTTGGTGATTGAGGGCAGGGAATTTAAAGATTTAATTCAGACTGATGCTTCTATTAACCCCGGCAATAGTGGTGGACCACTTTTAAATTTAGCTGGAGAAGTAGTAGGTATTAATACTGCCATTAATGCCCAGGCACAGGGTATTGGTTTTGCTATACCTAGTTCTACTGTTTTACAAATCTTAGATGATTTAATAGTCAAAGGAAAGGTAATTAGACCTTGGCTGGGTGTTTATCTACAGCCGGTAACTGAGGAATTGGCTGAGTATTTTGGTTTAAAAAAGGCGGCAGGGGCTTTAGTCAATTCAGTTGAAGATGATTCCCCTGCTAGTAAAGCTGGTTTACGCCGGGGAGATATTATTCTAGAATTTAATGAACAAAAGGTTAGTACACCTGAAGATTTGCAGACTTTGGTTAAAGAAACTAAAATTGGTTCTCAGGTAATCGTTTTGCTGCAGCGAAATAAGCAAACATTGTATGTTACTGTAAAAATAGAGGAGAGAAAATAGGGGGTAGACCTATTTGACAGCAGGTAAGTTAATAGTTATTGAAGCACCAGATGGTAGTGGTAAAAAAACCCAAAGTGAACTTTTGGTTGAGCGTTTAAAAAAAGCAGCTCATCCGGTAAAAAAGGTGGAATTTCCTAATTATAAAAGTCCGGCCTCAGCATTGGTTAAAATGTATTTACAAGGTGATTTTGGTGAAAATCCTGAGGCAGTTAATCCTTATGCTGCCTCGGCTTTTTATGCTGTGGATCGTTTTGCTTCCTTTTTACAAGAGTGGCAGGAATTTTATTTAAAGGGCTACCTGATTGTAGCTGATCGCTATACTACATCTAACTTAATTCATCAAGGTGTTAAATTTAGCAGTAGTGAGGCTAGAGAGGCCTTCTTTACTTGGGTTTGGGATTTTGAATTTAAATATTTAGCTTTACCTAAGCCTGATTTGGTCTTTTTTTTAGATATGCCTCCTCAGTATAGTCAGCAATTGATTGCTAGGCGGAAAAATAAATTTACCGGTAAAACCCAAAAAGATATTCATGAAATTAATGAAATACATTTACGACAAGCCTATGAGAATGCTTGTTGGCTGGCGGAAAAATATAATTGGCATAAAATTGCTTGTGTAAAAGAAGGAGTAATTAAACCGGTGAGCACTATTCACGAGCAAATTTACACTCTCCTCAAAAAAGAATTGAAAAAGGCATAATCTTTGTTTTTTAGGTTCATACTATCCTTAAACGGAATTTGTTTAGGGAGGTGTTTTTTTGAAACAAAGAAAAAAGCTGTTACTTTTATTTACTTTAATTTTTATCTTTACTTTGGTTTGGGGAATGGCCTGTACAGCTGAAAGAAGTCCGGGACCAGCTCAGCCGACACCTTCACCACCTACACCGGTAGCACCACCACCTGATACTTCTAAAGCACAATTATTAGCCAAAAAGGTTAATGAATTAAAAGAGGTTAATTCAGCTACGGTAGTGGTTGCAGAGGATAAAGCTTGGGTGGGTGTGGATTTGGCTGCTAGTCTGAAAAACAAACTCACTGATAAACTAAAAGATGAAATTACGAAAAAGGTTAAAGAAAATGAAAGTACAATAAAAACCGTTTATGTAACCGCAGATGCCGATATGGTTACTCGCCTAAGAAATATTGCTAAAGATATTGCTAATGGTAAACCACTCTCTGGTTTTATGGAAGAATTAGATGAGTTAGGCCGGCGAATTACTCCACGGGCAAATTAAATAATTAAAGGCAGGTGTTTAAACAAGCACCTGCCTTTAAAATTTTTTACCTTTGCCTTTTGGTGAAAACTCTTTATAATGTAAAGGGTAGGTATTATTTAATTTTGGGGTGGTTTTTATTTCTATTTATTTGTTAAGCTTAATTGCCGGATTGTTAACTGGGGTTGGGGCTCTAATTACAATAATAATTAAAAAACCAGATAATAAGATGGTAGCTTTTTTTTTAGGATTTGCTTCTGGGGTCATGTTAGGTATTTCCATGTTTAGTTTAATTCCTGAAAGTTTAGCCTTGGGAAAGGTAACTTACTGTTTAAGTGGTTTAATTGTCGGAGCTTTATTTTTGGCTTTCTTGGAATATTTGCTGCCTTATTTTTATAAAAATGAAGGGGTTGATGATCCTTATCGTAAGATTGGCTATTTAATTGCTTTGGGGATTGGGGTGCATAATTTACCTGAAGGCATGGCTATTGGGGCCAGTAATGAAGTTTCGCTGCAGTTGGGTTTTTCCATGGCTCTTTCCATCGGGATTCATAATATTGCGGAAGGTTTTAGTGTGGCTTTACCCCTTTCTTTAAGTCCGGAAATTCGTAAATCACGTATTGTTTTAATTACAACTTTAGCCGGTTTAGTTACTCTTTTGGGAACTTTTCTAGGGACTTTGATGGCCAATATTTCCTTGTTTTTTATAGCTTTTTCTTTGTCTTTTGCCGCCGGGGCAATGATTTATATTGTAGCAGTTGAACTTTTGCCGCAAAGTTATCGTTTGGATAATTTCAGTACTAATGCCGGTTTAGTGGTTGGTATTGCTTTAGCCTTGTTATTGGGTTAGTAAAAGGAGGATAAGCAGATGTTGCAGTTAAAAAATATTAATTATATTTTAGAAAATGAACAGGGTTCCCTGCCGATTTTACAGGATATTAATTTGACACTAAAAAGAGGAAAATTATATGTAATTACTGGTCCTAATGGTAGTGGGAAATCTTCATTGGCAAAATTAATTATGGGTATTTATCAACCTACTAGTGGGCAAATTTTTTGGCAAGGAGAGAAAATTACTTCTTTAGGTATCACTGAACGGGCTCGTTTGGGAATTGGGTATGCTTTTCAGCAGCCGCCTCGTTTTAAAGGGATTACCATTGGGGAGTTGTTAAATTTATCAAGTAAACAAAATTGCGGGGGTTTTAGTTGTAACTATTTATTTGATGTCGGGCTCTGTCCTAAAGATTATATGAGACGGGAAGTAAATGCCGATCTTTCTGGTGGTGAACTTAAACGTGTGGAAATAGCTTCTCTTTTAAGTCGGCAGTGTCAACTCGCTATTTTCGATGAACCAGAAGCTGGTATTGATCTATGGAGTTTTGAACGTCTTGCTGCTATTTTCAAGAAAATGAAACAAAAAAAGGATGTCAGTATAGTTATTATTTCGCATCAGGAAAGAATTTTACAATTAGCTGATGAAATAATACTTTTAACTGCTGGCAAAATTGAGGAACAGGGCGGTAGGGATGAACTTTTGGACAAATTGGCACTTTGGTATACTTGTCGGCAAGATTGTGGTGAAAGGATTGGGGAATAAATGGAAAAAAAATTATTAGCAGAGATAGTTAACCTGCATACTATGCCTCAAGGGGCTTATAATTTTAGAAAAAATGGTCAACCTTTTTCGGGTCATTCTACAGCCAATATTATTATTCAACCCAAAACTGAAAAATCTGGTATCGATATTTTTGTGAAGGCTAATACACGGGGTGAAAGTGTTCATTTGCCGGTTATCATCACCGAAGAGGGTTTAACTGATTTGGTTTATAATACTTTTTATATTGGGGAAAATGCTGAAGTTTTAATTGTAGCTGGTTGTGGAATCCATAATCCAGGTGAGCGAAAATCTGCCCATAATGGTATTCATCATTTTATTGTGGGCCAAGGTGCTAGGGTACGCTATGTAGAAAAACATTATGGTTCTGGTAGCGGGGGACGTATTTTAAATCCGCAAACTATTTTAGAATTATCTGCAGAGGCTCATGTTGATTTGGAAATGGTACAAATGCGGGGAGTAGATTCAACCAAAAGGGAGACCAAGGCAGTATTAGCTTCTAAAGCCCATTTGCTTATTACGGAAAGATTGTTAACTCATGAACAACAAGTAGCTGAATCGGAAATGAAAGTAGATTTAAAAGGTGTGGATTCTTCCGTGAAAATTATTTCTCGCTCGGTAGCCCAAGATAAATCTAAACAAGTTTTTTACCCGCAGGTAGCTGGTTTTAATAAATGTCAAGGTTATGTTCAGTGTGATGCTATTATTATGGATCAAGCTATTGTGAGAGCAATTCCGGAAATTACGGCTTATCATACTCAAGCTGAATTGATTCATGAGGCAGCTATCGGACGCATAGCCGGTGAACAAATTATTAAATTGATGACTTTGGGACTTTCGGCTGAAGAAGCTGAGGAAACAATTTTGGAAGGTTTTATGAATTAAAAACGGGCCGGTTATTTTCAACCGGCCCGTTTGTTTATTCAGATTCCGCTAGACGTTTATAAGTGGCTAATCTTGCTTGGGCATCTTTTTCAGCTTGGGCAAATAGCTTATCAGCGACATCTGGGAATGTTTTTTGTAGAGCAGTATAACGTACTTCACCAGAAATGAAATCTTGGAAATCAACAGATGGTTCTTTTGAATCTAGGATAAAGGGATTCTTGTTGGCTTCCTTAAGTTCTGGGTTGTAGCGATAAAGTGGCCAGTAGCCTGATTCAACGGCTTTTTTAGCCTCTTGCTGTGAATATTGCATTCCTTTTCTAATACCATGATTAATACAGGGTGCATAAGCTATTACCAAGGAGGGTCCTGGGTAGGCTTCGGCCTCTACTAGGGCTTTAATTAATTGATTTTGATTTGCTCCCATGGCTACTTGGGCTACATAAATATAGCCATAGGTGGTGGCAATTAAGCCAAGATCTTTTTTCTTGGTTCTTTTACCCGCTGCGGCAAATTTGGCCACAGCACCAGTGGGGGTAGCTTTTGAAGATTGCCCTCCGGTATTGGAATAAACCTCGGTATCCAAGACTAGAACATTAATATCTTCACCAGAAGCTAAAACATGATCTAAACCACCAAAACCAATATCATAGGCCCAACCGTCTCCACCAATTACCCAATTGGAAGGTTTGACTAGGAAATCTTGTTTAGCAATTATTTCTTGTATAATTTCTAGATCCTCATATTTACTTAAGAGTGGGCGTAATGTGTCGGTAGCTTCACGGGAGGCTGTACCTTGATCTTTGGCTGCTAACCATTTTTCGAAAGCAGATTTTAAATCTGTAGGCAAATCTTCTTTTAAAGCAGTGGTCATTAAATCGGCAATTTTACGGCGAATGTGTTTAGCACCTAAAGTCATGCCATAACCATATTCGGCATTATCTTCAAAAAGTGAATTAGCCCAGGCTGGTCCTTGACCTTTTTCATTTTTACAATAGGGAATACTTGGTGCCGACCCCCCCCAAATAGAGGAACAACCCGTAGCATTGGCAATTACCAAGCGATCACCAAATAGTTGTGTTAATAATTTAACATAAGGTGTTTCCCCACAACCAGCACAAGCCCCGGAAAACTCAAGTAAAGGTTGAGCAAATTGACTGCCTTTAACACTGTGTAAATTCCAGAGTCCTGGTTTTGCGGGCACCTTTACGGCATAATCCCAGTTTTTGCTTTCTTGGGTAAGCAGCTCTTCTAAGGGACGCATTACTAAAGCGGTTTCCTTGGCTGGACAGGTTACCACACAATTACCACATCCAGTACAATCATAGGGGCTGACTTGTATGCGGTAGTGTAAACCTTTTAAAGGTCTACCTAGGGCATTTTTAGTGACAAATCCCCCTGGGGCAGCTTCTTTTTCTTCGTCGGTGAGTAAAACTGGCCTGATGGCAGCATGTGGACAAACATAAGAACATTGGTTGCACTGGATACAATTATCGGGCAGCCAATCAGGTACATTAACGGCTACACCACGTTTTTCATAGGCAGTGGTACCTAAGGGGAAAGAACCATCTTCCCTACCGACAAAGGCACTAACTGGTAATTTATCTCCTTGTTGTGCATTGATTGGTTCGGCGATTTCCTTAATGAATTTGGGAATGTCTTCAGCGGCTTCAGTGGGTTCTAGCGGACAATTTGCCCATTCTTGTGGTACCTCTACTTTAATTAAAGCATGGAGTCCTTCATCAACCGCTTGTTGGTTCATGGCCACAATTTTTTCTCCTTTGCGGCCATAAGCTTTGACTATTGATTCTTTCAGCAGGTTAATAGCCTGTTTTAAAGGAATTACTTGAGATAGTTTGAAAAAGGCAGCCTGCATAATCATATTAATTCTATTCCCTAAACCAATTTCGGCAGCAATATCTACAGCATTGATTATATAGAAAGAAATGTTGTTTTTGGCTAAATATTGCTTCATTTCTGCTGGTAATTTTTCTGCTAGTTCTTCTGGTGTCCAATTACAGTTGAGCAAAAAGGTACCACCAGGTTTTAAACCTTCTAATACTTTATATTGATAAACATAAGCTTGTTTATGACAAGCGATAAAATCAGCTTCATCAATTAAATAAGTTGATTTAATAGGTTTCTTGCCAAAACGCAAATGGGAAATGGTTACTCCCCCGGATTTTTTTGAATCATAGGCAAAATAGGCTTGAGCATAGAGGTCGGTATGATCACCGATAATTTTAATGGCACCTTTATTGGCACCTACGGTGCCGTCAGATCCAAAACCCCAGAATTTACAGCGTGTAGTGCCAGCGGGAGCTGTAGAGATAGTTTCTTTTACTGGTAAGGACTTAAAGGTGACATCATCTTCAATACCTATGGTAAATTGATCACGAGGTTTTTCAATTTTTAAATTGTCAAATACGGCTAAAATTTGGGCTGGTGTAGTATCTTTGGAACCTAAACCATAGCGTCCACCAACAATTAAAGGGGCTGGGGAATGTTCGTAGAATAAACTGCGTACATCCAGGTAAAGGGGTTCACCAATTGCCCCTGGTTCCTTGGTGCGATCCAAAACTGCAATCCTTTTTACAGTTGTGGGTAAAGCCTTGAAAAAGTATTTAGCGGAAAAAGGTCTGTAGAGGTGTACTTTTAGTACGCCAACTTTTTCACCTTGTTTTAAAAGATAGTCTACGGTTTCTTCAATGGTTTCACAAACTGAACCCATAGCAATAATGACCTGTTTGGCATCAGGTGCACCATAATAATTAAAGGGCTGATATTTTCTACCGGTCAGTTTGGTTATTTCTTGCATATAATGGGCTACAATATCTGGTACTAGTTCATAATAGGGATTGATTGCTTCTTTGGCTTGAAAATAAATATCGGGATTTTGAGCTGTGCCCTTTAAATAGGGTTTTTCTGGATTTAAGGCACGTTGACGAAAATCCTCTACAGCTTGCCAGTCAACTAATTTAGCAAATTCATCATAATCTATAACCTCGATTTTTTGAATTTCATGTGATGTGCGAAAACCATCAAAGAAATTAAGAAAAGGTATTCTCGACTTAATGGCTGCTAAATGGGCTACTCCTGCCAGATCCATGACCTCTTGTACACTACCTTCAGCTAAAAGGGCATATCCGGTTTGACGGCAGGCCATGACATCGGTATGATCTCCAAAAATGGACAAAGCATGCGCCGCAACTGCACGAGCACTAACATGAAATACTCCTGGTAATAATTCCCCAGCAATTTTGTACATATTGGGGATCATTAACAGCAGACCTTGTGAGGCAGTATAAGTTGTAGTTAAGGCACCTGTGGAAAGGGCACCATGTACAGCACCGGCAGCACCTGCCTCGGATTGCATAGCTACAACATTGACTTCTTGACCAAAAATATTTTTTCGGCCATGTGCACTCCATTCATCAACCAATTCTGCCATTGAAGATGATGGTGTGATTGGGTAAATAGCTGCTATGTCGGTAAATGCGTATGATACATAGGCTGCAGCTGTATTACCATCCATGGTTTTCATTTCTCTACTCATTTTTTCACACTCCCCGGCTTAAAATTTGTTTATTTATTTATAAAAATGGCTTTACTGGGTATGTAAAGCCATTTTGGTAACTAATCTGGTGCGGAAGGCGGGAATTGAACCCGCACGGTTAAACCACACGCCCCTCAAGCGTGCGCGTCTGCCAGTTCCGCCACTTCCGCGAATTTGTAAATTTTATTAAGCACTAAATATGCTATCATTTAGAAAGCTTTATGTCAAGATCTGTCGAATGAATTATACACGGGGAGCAGCTGCTTTTATTTCTGCAGGCAGATCTGTAAATTGAGCAAAATTCTTTTCAAAATTGGCTACTAGTTTACGTGCTTGTGCTTGATATTTTTCAGGCTGAGGCCAAGTTTTTTCCGGGGTGAAAATTTCTTGAGGTACATGAGGACAAGAAAGGGGTACTCTAAATCCAAAAAGAGGATCTAGGCGTGTAGGTAATTTTTCCAAAACACCATTTAAGGCTGCATCGATTAAAGCACGGGTATAGGGTATAGGGAAGCGTTCCCCCACACCATAAGGCCCCCCTGTCCAGCCGGTATTAATTAAATATACACGGGTATGATGTTGAGCTATTTTTTTCCCAAATAATTGTGCATATTTTATTGGTGAAAGAGGTAGGAAAGGAGCCCCAAAACAAGCGGAAAACGTGGCTTCTGGTTCCTTAATTCCTCTTTCCGTGCCGGCTAATTTACTGGTATAACCGGATAGGAAATGATACATGGCTTGATTTTGGTCTAAAATGGCTACTGGTGGCAGTACACCAAAAGCATCGGCGGTTAAAAAGAAAATTACTTGTGGATGTCCGGTGATACTAGGAATTACCGAGGCCGGTATGTATTCCATGGGATAAGCGGCCCGAGTGTTTTCGGTAAGTGAAGCATCATCAAAATCTACCTGACGTGTTTTTTTATCCAGGATAACATTTTCTAAAACTGCTCCGAAGCGTAAGGCATCGTAAATTTGTGGTTCATGTTTGGGATTAAGTCCAATACATTTAGCATAACAACCACCTTCAATATTGAAAATACCATCATTTGACCAACCATGTTGATCATCTCCTACCAAGCGTCTATCTGGATCTGTGGAAAGGGTTGTTTTACCTGTACCTGATAAACCAAAAAATAAGGCTGGATTATTTTCGGTACCTACATTAGCTGAACAATGCATGGAAAGAATGTCCTGTAAAGGCAGCAGATAATTCATTAGTGTAAATACAGATTTTTTAATTTCACCAGCATAAGAAGTACCCACAATTAAAATAATTTTTTCGGTTATATTTAAAACTACCGCTGCTTCGGAATTGGTACCGTGCTTTTTGGGATCTGCCTGAAAATTAGGAGCAGCAATAACATAGTAATCAGGTGCAAAATTAGCTAATTCTCCTTCTGTGGGACGAATGAAAAGATGACGAGCAAAAATATTTTGCCAGGCTAATTCGTTCACAAAACGTAAGTTTAAGCGATATTTTGGATCTGCACCACCAAATCCATCAAAAACATAAAGTTCCTTGTTTTGCAGATAAGCTAAAAGATCATTATAAAGTTGTGAAAAATGTTCCGCGGAAAACCGATTGTTTATTTTCCCCCAAGCAATTTCTTGATTAATTGTTTCGTCTTCTACGAAAAATTTATCATAGGGAGAACGCCCGGTATATTTACCAGTGGTAACTCGTAGGGCCCCCCTATCTGTAAAGATACCTTCACCATGTTTAATCGCTGCTTCAAGCAGTTGTGGTTGGGGAAGGTTAAAATGTACTTTGGTTTGTTCTAAAACCTTTTTAATTTCCTTTTGTTTTAATATCAAGATCAATACCCTCCAATTTTGCATTTTTTCTATTATAGCACAAAATTCCACGATACGGAAAAAAAATGATCCAATTTCTCTTAGTGTTTCCGATTCCCCGATTTTTCTTTCTGAAAAATGGGCAAACAGCATTTTTTATAAGATATGAAATAGTATTGGGGAAATGTGCCTGTATAGTGTTAGTATTAATAGTCGGGAAATTTTAAGTAAGGATACTAACGTGTATTTCGTCGCCGGTAGTGGAAAATATATTTGGGTAAATCCAAATCTTGAAATAGACGAGGTAAAATAAGATGACAAAATTAAAGGATAATCAACTTTTGAAATTAAGTACCATCATCTATTTGTAGGGAATAGCTGATCAAGTTCGTTAAAGCCTAAGCAAAAATGCTTGGGCTTTAATCTTGCTCACCCCAAAAAATCATTCTAAAGAGGTTTTTTTTTCATAAAATATGGTGAAGTCTTTAAAAAAGATAATGGGGTGTAGTAAATGGTCAAGGTGCGAAAAATGTTTTCCGGGAATAATACGGCACGCGGTTTTTATTCTTTTTATGAGGAATTAATTAATTTTGCTGAAAACGGGGTCTTTATATTAAAAGGCGGGCCGGGAACAGGTAAATCTACTTTAATGAGAAAAGTAGGGGAGACTGCTTTTCAACAGGGATATGATTTGGAGTATCATTATTGTTCTTCAGATCCTTTTTCCATAGATGCTTTATTGATTCCGGAATTAGCTTTGGCGATTCTTGATGGTACCAGACCTCATATTGTTGATCCCCAAAATCCTGGGGCTGTCGAGCAGCTGATTAATTTGGGAGAATTTTGGGAAGTAGAGCTTTTAATGACCCAAAAAGAAAAAATTAAAATCCTTAATCAGCAGAAGGGGTTTTTTTTTCGATTGGCCTATAATCATTTACTAGAGGCTGAAGTTATAAAAAGGGAATTACAATATTATTATCAATGTGCTTTAAATAAAGTAGGTTGGTGGCCCTTTTTTAGGGAAACTATTACTCGGGCTTTTGGGGAATTTACACCTCCAGTTAAACGGTTGCCTTTAATTAGGTCTTTGTTTGCCAGTGCTAATACTCCAGATGGTTATCTTAGTTATTTTGGGAGTATTTTACAAGGGGTAAAAAATCTATATTTATTAAATGGTGGTTGGGAAATAGGCAAAGCAGCTTTTTTAAAAAAAATAGCTGCATGGGGTATTAGTCTGGGTTTTGATTGTGAAAAATATCATTGTCCTTTTGATCCACTTAATTTGGAATTAGTTTTTTTTCCAGATTTAAAACTTGGTTTTTTAAGTACACGGTCCTTTTTTGAATATTGGGGGTTGACAGGTCAAGTGTTAGATTTTGATCAATTTATTTCTTTTAAAAAATTGGCTGAATTTAAAAGGGAGATTGGGTTAGCTGAAAAAAGATTAACTGCTGTACATGAACAGGCGTGGCAAAAACTTGATCAAGCCCGCAGTGTACACCAGCAGTTAGAAAAAATTTATTTTCCGGCAATTTCTATAGAAAAATTAGAAGCCTTGGGTGAAAAATTGGTGAATTATTTTTTTAAGTTAAGTCAAGGGGATTAATCCGGAGTTGGCAGGTAGAGGCTTGGGGACAGGTTGCACAATTACGAGTACAGTTAAGATAAGTTCTTTTTACCGGGATATTACTCCAACCTAAAACAGCTGTAATGGATTTTCTGGGTTGTAACAAATAATGAGAAGTAAGTGTGAGGCCAATAGTTTCGGTTTTCAGGCTAGCTAAAAATGCTTTTTGTGCTTGTAATGGCCAATCACCATAACCTGGACTAAGGCGAATGGTGGGATAATAGCCTTTTCGTTTGATTAATGTAGTAAGATGTTGATCTAATTGTTCAGTAAATGATTCGATAGCTGCTGAAGCTACGGCATCAGCTATCAAGGCCCTGGCAGCACTCAAATTGGTTAAGAAATCGTCAAGATCGGGTCCCAAAGTTGTGGCTAAAAGCGTAATTTGTGAACAGGAGTAAAAATATTGCACAGTTAGAGGGCCTGTAATAATTAAAGGTACGGTTTTTAAACTAATTTTGGTGGGTGTTTGTTCATTTATAAAAAAAGTATCATAAATACCGATAGGTTGGGCAATTAATTTGATTTTACGTAAATAATGATGAATTAATTCCTCTTCCATGGGGGAAGGGTTCTTATCCATTTTTAAAAAGGGCAGTACTTCTTCAAAGGTTAGTTTTAAAGGTGTTTTAAAAACAGGCATTTGTTTACTCCTTTAGCAGTTTGGCCACTACATGTACGGCTTCACCGGCATCGCGAGCATAGCCGTGGGCTCCGATTTGCCGGGCATATTCTGCAGTAACTACGGCTCCGCCGACTAGAACTTTGACTTTTAATTTTTGGCAGTGAACGGCCTTAATTACTGCTTCCATTTCTACCATTGTGGTAGTCATTAAAGCACTTAAGCCAATTATGTCGGCATTTTCGCGGTGGGCAGTTTCTATAAATTTTTCGGTGGGTACATTTTTACCCAAATCAATAATTCGATAACCGTGATTTTCTAGTAAGGCCTTAACTATATTTTTCCCAATATCATGAATATCGCCTTTTACGGTACCAAGTATAATGGTGCCTTTGTTTTTGAGACTTTTGGGAGGTAGTTGGGCTTGTAAATGAGTAAAAGCAATTTTTGCGGCCTCACTTGTTAATAATAGTTGTGGTAGAAAGACTTGGTTATTTGCGAAAAGATCCCCGATTTTTTCCAAGGGGGGAATTACCCCTTGTTCGATAATAGTTAAAGGATCTAGTGTTTTTAAAAGTTTTTTTAGTAAAGGGATAAGCTTATCATTTTTCCCCTGCAGGATTTGTGCTTGCAGATTTTTTATCGGGTCTTGACTGGCAGCTGTTTCCAAGGACGTATTTTTTCCGGCAACCATTAAATAGTTTTGGGCACTTTTGTCACGACCAGTTAGAAGGGCTCCAGCTGCTAAAACAGCTTGAATATTGGTATCAGCGGGATTAGCGATTGCGGCATCTAGGCCAGCTTCTAAAGCCATGGCTAAAAATGTATGGTTTAGCCAGGAACGCTGTGGTAAGCCATGGGATACATTACTTAAACCTAAAATACAGTTAACTTTAAGGTGTTTTTTAACCAAACGGATTGTTTTAAGAGTTTCCAAACATTCGCGGCCTTCTGTGGCAGCGGTAAGTACTAAACAGTCAATAAGAATGTCGGTACGGCACAGACCTATTTCTAGTGCTCTGTTAACAATTTTTTTAGCTATCAGGAAACGCTCTTCTGCTTTGGCAGGAATGCCGTTTTCATCTAAAGTTAGGCCTAAAACACTTGCCCCATATTTTTTGGCTAGAGGTAATAGTGTATCTAAACTTTCTGGGGTACCATTAACAGAATTAATCAGTGTTTTTCCCTGATATTCTTGTAAGCCTCTTTCAAGTGCTTCTGGATTAGTACTATCAAGAATGAGGGGTATATCTAAAGTCATTTGTAGCTGTCTGACCCCTTGTACTAATAATTCGGCTTCATTGGCACCAGGTAAACCCACATTCAAATCCAAAAGATCTGCACCTTGTTCATTTTGCTGAAAGGCCTCATCCAAAATTATACTCCATTTATTTTCCTGTAAAGCTTGAGCAATACTTTTACGGGCCGTGGGATTAATTCGTTCACCTATTAAACGAGGTAGAGTAGTGCTGCCGAGGGTAACTAATTTACTGCGGCTGGTTAAATAGGTTAATTGTTCTTCTTTTTTTGGCGGTAAAGAAATTGTTTTGATTTGTTTACCTATGGCTTCAATATGTGCAGGAGTACTACCACAACAGGCTCCGATAAAGCGAACCCCCTCTTGTAAAAAGGGCTCTACAAAAGCTGCCATTTGTTCTGGTGTATCTTGGTAAACGGTTTGACCATTAATAAATTGCGGCATCCCGGCATTGGGTTCAACTAATAGGGGAAGAGAGGTAGCTTGGCGATAAGTTTTAATTATGGGTAGGAGTTCGCGGGGACCAGTAGAACAATTGGCTCCGATCAGGTCTGCCCCCATGGCTTCCAAAACTATGGCGGCAATATCTGGGGGGGTACCTGTAAGAGTATGACCATTAGTATAAGTAAGAGAACAGGCTACCGGTAGAGTAGTATAGTTTTTGGCTGCAAAAAGGGCAGCTCTAATTTCCCCCAAATCAGCAAAGGTTTCCAGCAGAATTAAATCTACACCTCCGGCAGCTAAAGCTTCCACTTGTTCACGGAAAACTAAGACTAATTCCTGCCAAGTATAGGTGCCTAGTGATGCTGGAAAATGGCCTGTAGGTCCAACCATTCCGGCTATAAAGGCTTGTTGGCCTACTATTTCGCGGGCAATTTTTGCTGCGGTAAGATTTATTTCACTTACTCGTTCTCCGGCATTATATTCTTCTAGTTTTAAACGATTAGCCCCAAATGTATTGGTTTGAATAACCTGGGCACCTGCTTTTAGGTAGTCCCGATGAATTTCTTTTAATGGTAGGGGATTCTCTAACATCCATAATTCCGGACTTTTTCCCGGAGATAGACCTTTTTGGGTTAACATGGTCCCTAGTGCTCCATCACTTAAAAGTACTTGTTTATAAAGGCTGTTTAAAAAATCTGCCAACCTAAATCCCCCCTAATTTAACTTATAGCTTTATTTTGTCATAATTCAGCCGAAAGGACAATATATTTTAGTTAAACAAGGTGAAGGAGGAGTCGTATGCCTAGACTATGGGAACCGCGGGAACGTTATTCTCCCCGCAACTGGTCCCCGCGGGTTAAAAGAAAAATTTCCGGACATAAGTGGAAAATGCTTAAACAAGCCTTAGCCTCACTCCTAATTTTTTTGTTTATTTGGAGTATTTTGGGTTGGCAGGCTTCTTTTCTAATTCCTGTACAGCAAAAAATTAGGGATTGGTTTACTAAAGATTACGATCCTGAGCCAGTAATTAAGTTTTTTAGTCAAGTAGTTTTTTGGGGTGATACGTTGGATCGGGCGGCATTTGAAGTTTCGGCTCCTAGTGAAATAACCGAACCTTTAACCATACCTGTTTCTGGACAAATTGCCAAACCTTTTGGTTGGTTGGTTCAGTCAGATGAATCACGCGTTTTTCACGAGGGAATTACTATTATGGCTAAAGAAGGTACTCCTGTGAAGGCTGCTTTGGGGGGTAGTGTGTCCCGTATCGGCCATGATGAGGAATTGGGGCGCTATTTAATTATTTGTAGTGAAGGTGGTCTGCTTGTTCGTTATGCTTATTGTAAGGAGATTTTGGTAAACCTAAATGATGAAGTAAAGGAGGGTGAAGTAATTGCTCGTGTAGGTCAAAGTGGTTCTGCTGATTTCCCACAATTGTTTTTTAGTATTTCTGTAAAAGGTCAGCCCATGGATCCCACAAAATTTTTTATGCCTACTGCCAGCCGCCTTTAATTTTTGTTGCTTAGTTGTTTGAAGAAAGATATTATTAGTTTAAGAATAGGCAGGGGGGTTTCGTGATTGAAGCGAATTTTGGTCGAGGAAATTTTACCGCGAGTAAGAAAACCACTGCGTTATTTAGGTCAAGAATATAATGCAGTGCATAAAGATTGGCAAAAAGTAAAATTGCGCATGGTTTTTGCTTTCCCCGATGTTTACGAGGTGGGTATGTCTCATTTGGGTTTACAAATTCTTTATGGATTGGTTAATCAGCAGCCAGATTATTTGTTAGAAAGGGTGTTTGCTCCTTGGCCAGATATGGAAAAGGAGCTGTGTCAGCGAAACTTACCACTTTATAGTTTAGAATCCCTTAAACCTTTAAATGAATTCGATCTAATTGGTTTTACCTTACAATATGAATTGAGCTATACCAATCTTCTTAACATCTTGGCTTTGGGAAGAATACCCCTTTGGTCTAAAGACAGGGATGATCATACCCCTTTAGTGATTGCCGGAGGTCCCTGTGCTTACAATCCCGAGCCTTTGGCTGAATTTATTGATTGTTTTGTTTTGGGTGAAGGTGAAGAGGTACTTTTGGAAATTCTTGATGTAGTGGCCGAGCATCGCGATTTAAGAGGGGGTAAACAAGAAAGGGAAATTCTGTTAAAGGAATTAGCCCAATTACCGGGAATTTATGTGCCTCAATTTTATCAGCCCCTAGTTGATTCAAAAGGTGATTTTAAGGCCTTAAAGGTATTGCAGCCAAATATACCTACATGTCTGGTGAAGCGTGTAGTAAAAGATTTGGAAAAAGCTTATTATCCTTTAAAACCAATTGTGCCTTATTTGGAAGTGGTGCATGATCGGATGATGGTTGAAGTTTTTCGCGGTTGTACACGGGGTTGTCGTTTTTGTCAAGCCGGTTTTTTATATCGTCCTGTTAGGGAAAGAAGTAAAGAACTTTTATTGCAGCAAGCTGCGGAATTAAGTCGGCATACAGGTCATCGGGAAATTTCACTTACTTCTTTAAGCACTAGTGATTATTCTGAAATAGAATCCCTTTTACGTGAAATGATAAATCGTTTTGCTCCAGAAAATGTTGGGGTATCTCTACCATCTTTAAGGATCGATTCTTTTGCTGTCAATTTAGCTAAGGAGGTACAGCGAGTGCGTAAAACGGGTTTGACATTCGCTCCTGAAGCTGGTACACAGCGGTTGCGTGATGTTATTAATAAAAATGTTACTGAAGCTGATCTTTGGGAAACTGTTGAGGCGGTTTTTGCTTCTGGATGGTATAGGCTGAAACTTTACTTTATGTTGGGTTTACCAACGGAAACCAAGGCAGATTTAGAAGGAATTGCCCTTTTGGCTAAACGGGTTTTGGAGATTGGACAAACTATCTTACGGAAAAAAGGTGTAAAACGCAGTCCACAAGTTACGGTAAGTGTTTCTACTTTTGTGCCTAAGCCCCATACCCCTTTTCAGTGGGAGGCACAGGATCCTTTAGAGCAAATTCGTGAAAAACAACAATATTTAAAAAGTAAAATTAAAGGTAAAGGTTTAATCTATAATTATCATCAGCCAGAAGTTAGTTTTTTGGAAGCTGTATTTGCTAAAGGTGATCGACGCTGTGGACAAGTTCTTTATGAGGCTTGGCGTTTGGGTTGTCGTTTTGATGGTTGGACCGAACATTTTCGGTATGATTTATGGCGGCAGGCTTTTCGAAATTGTCGGCTAGTTCCGGAAATGATAGCTAATCGGGCTTTATCTTATGAAACACCACTTCCGTGGGACCATTTAAGTACCGGGGTAAAAAAGGCTTATTTATGGCGTGAAAGGGAAAAGGCTTATCAGGCTATAACTACCCCGGATTGTCGGGATAATAATTGTACAGCTTGCGGTCT
>DUTS01000022.1 GCA_012841935.1 Clostridia bacterium | reverse complement strand
TTCAAATTTTTCATCTTCAATATCCCGTACCGAGGGAATTGACTTAATTACTTCCCCCAAGTTTTCCAAATTTCGAAAAACCATAAAGGCCCGGACACCTTTCATTAAACAATCCTCAGAAACCCTAATTACAATTTTCCAAACATTAAAACCTTGGGAAATTGCTTCACTAATTACGTTAATTTCATATTCATCAAATTCCCCTTTTTCCTCGGGAATCTTTTCAACTTCTTGAGTAATAGGCCTTTTAGTGTTTATCACTACACCTTGTTCAAATTGATTTAGTTTTTCCAACAAATCCTTTAAATTAAGCTGGGGGATTTTCCCCTCTTCAATCATTAAAAGCATTTTTTCCAAAATGTCAACACATTGAAACAAAACATTAATGATTTCCTGATTCATTAACAAGTGCTTAGTTTTAATTTTTTCTAACAAACTTTCCATACGATGAGTTAATTGCGAAATTAAATTATATCCCATGGTAGCTGACATACCCTTAAGTGTATGAGCCGCCCTAAATAATTCATTAAGAACATCTAATCTATTTGGATCCTTTTCCAAATTCAATAATCCCATATTTAAAATTTGTAAATGCTCCCTTGATTCATCTAAAAAAAGATCTAAATAACGGGAAACATCCATGAATAACTCCCCCCTTAAAGCAATCCTTTTTTTCTCAATTCAATTTGACGTTGATAAACTGCTTTAATAATTGTTTTGCGATCAATTTCTTTAATTTCGATAAATTGAATCCCAATCAAGTTTTGTTCCCTACCCAAAAAATCTAATTCCCATTCATTCCAAACAACCTTTCCGGGAATAGCTAATTGCCTTTGTTCCAAAGAAAATTTCACCATAATTTTAGTACCTTTATCCAGAGGAACATAGGTATTTAAAACTAACATCATCCCTCCCCCACTAATGTCCCTGGACTTACAATAAAAGACCTCTTCTTCCCCTTTGGAATTATAAAAAGAAAGCAAGACATTCATTTTTAAACCTACTCGCACATACTCCCTTTTTTGGACCCGTTTAATTGTTTCCGGAAAAGTAACTACTAAATAAGGAATTTCACCCTTTATATTTTCGGATAAATAAGTCCGGAAGACATAAATTGCTTCCTCATTCCAAAACCAAACATTAAAAGCTGTGCCTGGTTTAAAGAAGAGAGGTTTTCTTTCCACCATAGGGGCGGAAAGCACTAATGAATCCTCCAGTATATTTTCTATACGGCTGGAAAAGCGGGTGGATTCCCCAGTTTCCGCGTTAAATAATTCCAACTGTATTACTTGATTAATTTTTAAAATTTCCTCAAAATTAAAAGTCATCAACATCACCTACCTAAAATATCCTATTACCTTACTAAAAAAACCTTTGATACCTTTACCAGCTGCTATCTGATTTTCCTGATCCGTAATTTTCGCAGCTATAGTATATAAATTATTGGCAGCCATTGTTTGGGGATATGCTATCAAAAAAGGTTTTTGAGCCTGAATCGCTTGTCCTACTTTGACATCCTCAACAATATAACCTAAAAATTCTATCTCATAATCCAAAAACTTATGTGTAGCAGTCTGTAATTTTTCAAAAACAACAGCCGCCTCCTTTGGCGAAACAACCCGGTTAACAACCAAATAAATCTTTCCGGTAAAATCCTGCTGGCACAAAGCTTTGATTAAACCATAAGCGTCAGTTATTGCCGTTGGCTCAGGGGTAGTAACAACAATTAGCTCATCTGCCGCCAAAGCAAAACTTAATACAGAATTAGACAACCCAGCCCCAGTATCAATAAGTAAATAATCTGCCTCCCCTTCAATCATGCTTAATTTTGTTAAAAAACTTTCTAGTTCCCATTCTTTTAAATTTGCTAACTCCTGTATTCCTGAACCACCCGGTATAATTTTTAATCCCTGTGGACCCTCCACAACAATATCGGCAATCAATTTTTCGCCACCAATAACATGAGCCAAATTATAAACAGGGGTCAAACCCAAAATAATATCAATATTAGCCAAACCCATATCAGCATCCAATAACATTACCTTTTGTTTAAAATCCGTCAAAGCTAAGGCCAAATTTAAAGAAAGATTACTTTTACCCACACCACCTTTACCACTGGAAATAGTAATCACACGAGTGCCTTTTTCTACACCATTGATTTGTGCCTGGATGCTATTTTTCATTTGTTTAACAATTAATCGTAAAGAATCTGCCTGTTTATTCATTATCATTTCTCCTTCATCAACATTTGCACAAGTTTTTGTGGTTCAGCTACTTCTATATCATCAGGGATATTCTGACCATTAGCAAAATAAGCGATTGGATATTTTTTTTGATAAACCAAATTATAAAGAGAACCATAATTTGAAGTTTCATCGACTTTTGTAAAAATCAAGCTGGAAATATTTACATCCCGATATGCCTCCAAGATATCTATAAAATCCTGATATTTACTAGTACTAGCTAAAACCAAAAACAAATCATCTGACTGGGTAGCCCCCAAATATTCCTTTAGTTCATTGACCTGTGCTTCATTTTTATGACTGCGACCGGCAGTATCAATATAAACAACATCATAATCACAGATTTCTTGTAAACAATCTTGCAGATTTTCCGGATTAAAAACTACTTTCACGGGCACATTCATAATTTCTCCAATTGTTTTAAGTTGTTCAACAGCCGCAATCCGATAAGTATCAATTGTAATCAAAGCTACCTTTTTCTTTTTCATAACAGCATCAATAGCGGCTAATTTAGCAATTGTTGTTGTTTTTCCTACACCTGTCGGACCAATAAAAGTTAAAATTCGCGGTACACCCTTTTTCACCGGTGTAGGTTGATAATAAATTTTTTCTATAGGTTTCAAAAGATAAGTAGCAAGAATTCTATATAATTCCTCCTCAGTTTGCAATTGAATTTGAGCATAATCCTGTAGCATTGCTTTAACCACTTGCAGGGCAATTTGAGAATCAACTTCTTGCTGAATTAAATGTTCATAAAGAAGCCGCCCCCCTTTGGGAAGTTTGGGTTCATTTAAACTACTTAACATTAATGACATTTCCTGCATTATTTGACGCATAGCCGCTAAATCAGCCGAAACCTCTTGACCGCGACCAACCTGTCCTGTTGGATTCTTTTCAGGCGGTAATTCAAAAACCTGTCGAGGACTTTGATCAACCGCAGCAGTTACCTCCACATAACGCTTACGAAACAACCCTAAAAAGCCACCTTCTTTAAAATAACGGGTATGTAAAATTACGGCGTCATTCCCTAATTCACATTTTATTTTTTCCATGGCTTCCTGCATATTAGTAGCCACAAATCTTTTAACTCGCACCTAATTTCACCATCCCTA
>DUTS01000021.1 GCA_012841935.1 Clostridia bacterium | reverse complement strand
TTAATGGATATAATTCATTAGTTAAGGCTTCCATCTTCTTTTTTATTACTTCGATTGGCTCCTCATTAACAGCCTTTTCCAAAGCCTCTTTAGCTTGATTAATACGATCCTTTTCCGCTTGGGTGGCTTTATCCCCGGCTTCTTTTAACGTTTTTTCAGTTTGATAAATTAAATTATCGGCCTGATTTTTTATTTCTATCTGTTCACGTTTTTCTTGATCTTCTTTAGCATGTGCCTCTGCCTCTTTAATCATTTTTTCAATTTCTTCGTCACTTAATCCCAAAGTAGAAGTAATCGTAATTGCCTGTTCTTTACCAGTTCCCAAATCTTTAGCCGAAACATTAACTATACCATTAACATCTATATCAAACTTAACTTCGATTTGGGGAACCCCGCGGGGAGCCGGTGGAATACCGGTAAGTTGAAAACGCCCCAATGTTTTATTATAAGCAGCCATTTCCCTTTCCCCTTGAAGAACATGAATATCTACAGAGGTTTGATTATCGGCAGCAGTAGAAAAAACTTGACTTTTGGAAGTAGGAATCGTCGTATTTCGTTCAATTAATTTGGTAAATACTCCCCCTAAAGTTTCAATACCTAAAGATAAGGGTGTGACATCCAACAAAAGCACATCTTTAACTTCACCAGCCAAAACACCAGCCTGAATAGCCGCCCCAATAGCCACACATTCATCAGGATTAATCCCCTTAAATGGTTCCTGCCCCAATTCTTTACTAATGGCCTCTTGTACTGCCGGAATTCTGGTAGAACCTCCTACTAATAGTACTTTATCAATGTCCCGAACATTCAAGTCAGCGTCCTTTAATGCCTGTCGGGTAGGCTTCATTGTTTCTTCCACCAAATCGGCGGTTAATTCATTAAACTTTGCCCTCGTTAAATTTAAATCTAAATGTAAAGGACCAGCATCAGTAGCAGAAATAAAAGGCAAATTAATAGTAGTAGTCATTAAAGTAGATAACTCATGTTTAGCCTTTTCCGCTGCTTCCCGCAGACGCTGCATTGCCATACGATCAGCTTGTAAATCTACACCATTTTGTTTCTTAAATTCTTTTATCATCCACTGTACAATGCGTTCATCAAAATCATCTCCACCCAAACGATTATTGCCACTGGTGGCTTTAACTTCGAAAATTCCGTCACCCAATTCTAGGATGGAGACATCAAAAGTTCCTCCTCCCAAATCAAAAACTAAAACAATTTGATCTTCCTCTTTTTCTATACCATAAGCCAAGGCAGCCGCAGTTGGTTCATTAATAATCCGCAGCACCTCTAAACCCGCAATAGTACCGGCAACCTTAGTGGCCTGACGTTGAGAATCATTAAAATAAGCCGGAACAGTAATTACGGCTTTGGTAACTTTAGTACCCAAATAACTTTCGGCATCAGCTTTCATTTTTTGCAGAATCATAGCCGAAATTTCTTGTGGTGTATATTCCTGTTCCCCAAGTTTTATCCGATAATCAGATCCCATTTCCCTTTTTACGGACAATACCGTACGTTCCGCATTAGTTATCGCCTGTCTTTTGGCTACTTGACCTACTAATCTTTCTCCAGCTGCAGAAAAAGCAACTACAGAGGGAGTTGTTCTACTACCTTCGGAACTGGGGATAACTACTGGCTCGCCCCCCTCCATACAAGCAACACAAGAATTCGTTGTTCCCAAATCAATACCTATTACTTTACTCATAAATTCATCCTCCTTATCTATGTGCAACAAGTACTATTTTATTCATTTTTAGCTACTTTTACCAAAGAAACTCGCAAAACTTTATCTTGAAAACAATAGCCCTTGCGAATTTCCGCAACCACTTGATTATTAGGCACCCCTTCGGCAGATACTTGCTCTACCGCCTCATGATAATAAGGGTCAAATTCACTGCCCACCGCTTCAATAGGTTTTAACCCCACCTGAAAAAGTATTTCCACAAACTGTTCAGCAATCATTTTTAAACCGAGAAAAGTTTGCTGTATTTTTTCATCTTGTTCATTTAAAGCAGACATCGCCCGTTCTAAATTATCTAGAACTGGTAATAATTGTTCTACTAGCCTACAACTCCCATAAGTAATTAAATTTTCTTTCTCACGGGAAGTTCGTTTACGATAATTAGCGAATTCCGCCTGCAGTCTAAGCAGTTTATCTTCCAATTCCAATATTTTTTCTTCTTTTTCCACTAAACACACTTCTAAATTAACCTGTTTCTCTTCCGGCTCCGCAATTTCTTCTTTTTTAATTTCTTGTTCAGACAACCTACTTACCCACCTCACTAACCTTCATTTTCTTTTTTTTTGATAATCGTATCTATACGCAAAATGGCTGTCGCCACTTCTGATGCCGTTTGTAAAGCCTTTATTTTTACTAAAAGCGGATCATAAATCCCTAAAGATGCCAAGTCCACAATTTCACCACTTTCACAATCTATTCCCAAAGAACTTTTGCCAGTATTTAACTGGGCAGCATTTACTTCACCTAATTTTTCCAAGGCATTAAAACCAGCATTAGCCACAATTTGCATAAAAGGCTTTTGTAAAGCCTGACATACACAATCCCAGCCATAAACCGCCATCCCGGAAACTTCTTGCCGATATTTTTGTAATTCCCGGGCTACGGCCAATTCTGTTACTCCCCCTCCAGGTACTACTCCCCCCTTTAAAGCAGCTTGTAAAGCAGCTGCGGCATCTTTGGCAATTCTTTCCCTTTCAGCAACAACTTCTTCGGTAGCTGCAGCGACTAAAATAGTAGCTTGAGGTTTTCCCTGCCCACCCATAAGATAAACCTGTTTTAATTCCTCTACTACCTGGACTTGGGCTACTACACCTAAATATTGATTTAAAATATTTGCTGGCTGATTTAAAGCAGTTTTTTTCAAGGCTCTAGCACCCGCAAATTTTGCGGCACGCCGCCATTCTTTATGGGATACCCTTTGTAAAACCAGCATCCCGGCCGTGGTAAAAACTTCTTCTGCAAGCTCAGTTATCCCACGGTCTACAATAACTAAATTCACACCTAAACTAATAATTTTATCAAGATTTTCCCGAAATAATTTTTCCAGTTTTAATTGTTCTTGAAAACCTATTTCAGTATGTAAAGCATCACCCACTATTTCCTCTGGTGCCAAAGTATCATCAATGATTAAAACCTTTGCATTTTTTAAACTGCGGGGCATTTCTTCATTAAGCGGCAATTTATTAATTATTACCCCGGAAACAACTTGATTACCTGCCCCTTTTACAGCCTGAACATGCTCAGTAAGTTTAAAAGTAGGTTCAGCTAAAGTTTTCGAATCAAAAAAAGAAAAAGCCTTACAAATTAAATTAGCGATATCAGCATTACCCCGTGCCGCTATTTGTGCCGTATCAAATAATAATGACTCTTGCTCTGTAGTTAAAGAAATGGCTTTTTCCTGTAAAATTTGGCATGCCTTTTCTATCCCAGCGACAATTCCGGCAATCACTTTTATAATAGGTACACCTTTTCTAATTTGCTTAACACCTTCACTAACTAAAGTTCCGGCCAAGAGAGTAGCAGTTGTCGTACCATCACCTATTTCCCTTTGTTGAGCAGCAGCCAAATTAATTAACATTTGTGCAGCAGGATGCTCAACATCCATCATTTTTAAAATAGTAATACCGTCATTGGTAATTATTACATCACCAAAACGGTCAAGTAACATTGTATCTAATCCCTTAGGTCCCAAAGTACTTTCCACCGCCTGAGCAACAACCGCTATCGCCTGAGCATTAGTAATTAAAGCCGTCGTCCCGGTTTCTGAACAGGCCTCCTGTTTTGCATTAACCATCCCTATTCCCCTTCCACCTTACACAACTTTTCTGTCAAAACCATTGTTAAAAACTCAACAATACTAATTACCTTGGCATATTCCATACGTGTAGGACCAAGTACACCAAAGGTACCAATTACCTTACCTTTTAACTTATAAGTAGCTGTAATCAAACTACAGTGCTCCATAGCCTCATAATAATTTTCTTTACCTATTTTAACCGTAATACCTACATCAGAACCACTAGCCAAAACTTCTTGCAGTATTTTTTCTTCCTCCAAAAGTGCCAATAAACTTTTTACTTTTTTTACATCACTAAATTCCGGTTGTTCCAAAATATTAACAGTACCACCTAAATATACTTTGCTATTATATTCCCAAGCGAGGATTTTTTCAATTAATTTCATTAATTGTTGATAAAAATGTTCATGACGGGCCAATTCATGTTTAATCACATGCAAAACCCCATCTTGCCATTCTCCCAAAGACAAACCCCGTAAATATTTATTTAAAACAAAGGAAACATGCCTTAATTCAGTTTCCCCTAAAGAAAAAGGCAATTCAAAAGTACAGTGTTCCACATGTCCCTGATCCAAAATTACTACCAAAACAAATTTATTACTACCTAAAGGTAATAATTGAATATGTTCTAATCTATTTTTAGTAAACATAGGAGTACTTACCAAAGCAGTATAATTGGTCAACTGTGACAGCAATTGACTAATTACTTGGATCAAAGTTTCAGTTTCACTTACCCTTTCCAACAAGGTAGCCCGAATATAATTTTTTAAAGAAGAAGGCAGAGGTTGTTTTTCCATTAAACAATCCACATAATAACGATAACCTAATTGAGAAGGAATTCTACCAGCAGAAGTATAGGGCTGTTTCAAAAAACCCAATTCCTCTAAATCCGCCATTTCATTACGAATTGTAGCTGAACTTACCCCTAAATCATATTTTTTAGCTATCGTGCGGGAACCGACCGGATCACCGGTCGCAATATAATCCAAAATCAGAGCTTCCAAAATTCTTTGCTTCCGTTCATTCATTTTCATTTTCCCGCCCCCCCTTATTAGCACTCACCTACCTTGAGTGCTAAAGCCTTTCTTTTAAAATACCATTTCATATTTTTTTTGTCAATATAGAAAGCGGATTTCATAGGAACTCTAACCAAACTAAATTAGCTAATCTAATACCTTTTTCGGTAAGTGCTAAATGTGTGGCTGTTTCTTTTAATAAACCCTGTTTTTTTAGTTTACTAATTTCTACAGCATAATGATCCTCCAAACGAACACGATGTTTTTTTATAAAAGTATCTTTAGCAATACCCTTTAATAAACGCAATCCCAAAAACATTGTTTCCGCTCGAGCTAATTCCTCATTAATTTCTTCCCACTCAGCTAAAGGTAATTTCCCTTTTTCTAAAAAGGCATAATAATCTTTAAGCTTGGCTTGATTAAGATAACGCCTTTGCTTTAAAAATCCCGCTGCTCCGGCACCTAAACCCAAATAAGGTTCATTTAACCAATAAAGGGAATTATGTTTTGCTGCTTTGCCCAAGAGAGCATAACTACTAATTTCATAATGCCGGTAGCCATGTTCGACTAAAAAATGCTTCGCTTTTTCATACATTAGAACTGCCAGTTCATCTGTACATGCTTCCCAAAGTCCCCTTGCCCATAACCTGCCAAAAGGAGTATCTGGTTCAATTTTCAATTGATAGACCGCCAGATGTTCTGGTTTTAATTTTAAAGCCAAACGTAAATTTTCAGACCATTGGGCCAGGCTTTGTCCTGGAAGACCATACATTAAATCAAGACTTAAATTGGTAAAACCAGCCCAACGGGCTAGTTCAAAAGTTTGCTCAATATCTTTAGGTGAATGTAAACGACCCAAAATTTTTAAATCACGGGCCCGAAAACTTTGCCCACCAATAGAAAGACGATTACAACCTTGAGCAAATAAAAAAGATACTTTTTCCTTATTTATAAAACCTGGGTTCACCTCTACCGTTATTTCAATACCTTTTGGCAGATCAAAGTTTTCTTCCAAACTATTAAATAATTTGGTCAACTGCTCAATTGTTAAATAAGTAGGTGTACCACCACCTAAGTAAACACTTTTAGCTTTAATTCTGCCTAAAAGCTGCCGATAAAGTTTAATTTCCCGAACTAAAGCCCACAAATAGGCCTCTACTTCAGCTTCTTTACAGTTGGCATAAGAAAGATAGTCACAATAATAACATTTTTGCTGGCAAAAAGGCAGATGAATATAAATCCCTATAGATTTCATCATTTATTCCTCATCCAAACTTAAAACCGCCATAAATGCTTCCGTAGGTATTTCCACATTACCAATTTGCTTCATGCGTTTTTTACCTTCTTTTTGTCTTTCCAATAATTTACGTTTACGAGTTACATCGCCTCCATAACATTTATCCAATACATTTTTACGTAAAGCCTTGACAGTTTCTCGAGCAATAACACGATTCCCCACTGCTGCTTGAATAGGTACCTCAAACATTTGCCGCGGAATTAAACGCCTTAATTTTTCAACTAAAGCCCGTCCTCGACTGTAGGCTTGTTCTTGGTGAACAATTAACGATAAAGCATCAACAATTTCATTATTTAATAAAACATCCAATTTTACCAAAGGTGAAACACGATAATCAGCAAACTCATAATCCAAAGAAGCATAACCTCTTGTTCGTGATTTTAATTGATCAAAAAAATCATAAATTATTTCACTTAAAGGTAAAGCATATTTTAGCATTACTCTTAATGGTGAAAGATACTGCATGGTAATAAAATTTCCTCTTTTACCTTGAGCGAGCTCCATTACTGGTCCTACAAAATCATTAGGCACCATGATTGTAGCTTGTACATAGGGTTCAGCTATTTCCACAATTTCTTGTAAAGGGGGAAGCTCCAAAGGATTATCCACCAAAATCATTTCACCATCTGTTTTTAAAACTTGATAAACAACACTAGGGGCTGTAGTCAATAATTCTAAATCATATTCTCTTTCCAAACGTTCTCGAATAATTTCCATATGCAGTAATCCTAAAAAACCACAGCGGAAACCGAACCCCAAGGCAGCCGAGGTTTCCGGAGCAAATTCCAAAGAGGCATCATTTAATTTTAATTTTTCCAAAGCCTCCCGTAAATTTTCATAAGCACCTGTATCTAAAGGATATAATCCACAATAAACCATGGGGGTAGCTTGTCGATAACCCGGCAGGGGTTCACTTGCCGGGTTAGCAGCTGTAGTAATAGTATCCCCTACCCGAGTATCTTGTACATTTTTTATGGAAGCCGCCAAAAAACCCACCATACCAGCAGTTAATTCTTCCACTATTTGTGGTGCAGGAGTAAAAACCCCCACTTCAGTAACCTCAAATGTTTTACCTGTAGACATTAAGGAAATTTGCATTCCTTTTTTTAATGAACCATCAAAAACACGTAAATAGGGAATGGCCCCTTTGTATACATCAAAATGGGAATCAAATATTAGGGCTTGCAAAGGTGCCTTACTTGCTCCCCCTGGAGCAGGAATTTGTTTGACAATTGCCTCTAAAATTTCCGCAATGCCTTTACCTTCTTTAGCTGAAGCCAAAATAGCTGTTTCCCCATCAAGACCTATTACCTCTTCTATTTCTTTTCTAACTCTTTCCGGCTCGGCACCTGGCAAATCAATTTTATTAATTACGGGAATAATAGCTAAATCATGCTCTAAAGCTAAATAAAGATTAGCCAAAGTCTGAGCTTCGATTCCCTGAGCAGCATCAACAACCAATAAGGCACCTTCACAAGCTGCCAAACTGCGTGACACTTCATAGGTAAAATCCACATGACCTGGGGTATCGATTAAATTAAATAAATACTCTTCTCCATCTTCAGCTTGATATTTCATTCTTACGGCCTTTAATTTAATGGTAATTCCCCGTTCTTTTTCTAAATCCATTTTATCTAACACCTGTTCGGTCATTTCCCTTTCAGTCAAGGCCCCAGTATATTCCAAAAGCCGATCAGCCAAAGTAGATTTCCCATGATCAATATGTGCAATAATACAAAAATTACGGATATATTTTTGCTTCATGTATCTCCCCTCAACTTTTACTTCTCCTTTAGTATAACAGAAATTATTGAAAAACAACAAAGCCTTATCCAGAAGCCTTTTTAAAACGCCTTAGTAAAATACGACGTGCCCAATCCCCTTCTTCCATATCTAAAACAAAAACCAAACCAGCAAAAACAATTACTCCCACCAAAATACTAATTCCCACTTGTAATAATTGACCTGTTTTAGTGGCCAAATCAAACCAGAGGGTCAATTTTCCGGCTGTAAACCTAACTACCAATCCCATTACCCCGGAAATTCCCAAAGTAAGAAGAAAAGAATGCACTATTTTACGGCCATCAAAAGGTCCTGCCTTTTTACGAAAAACAAAAAAGAGAACCAACATATTTACCATTCCAGCTAAAGAATAAGCCAGGGCCAGTCCTTTATGTCCTAAAGGCCCAATTAAAGCAAAATTAAGCACAATATTTAAAACAATCGTAAAAATACCCACCAGTACCGGAGTTACTGTATCCTGTAGGGCATAAAAAACTCGATTAAGTAACTGTAAAGCCGCATAGGCAAATAGTCCTAAACAATAAAATAATAATGCCATAGCGGTAGCTTCTGTATCCTCAGATGTAAAACGCCCCTGTTCAAACAATAATCGCACAATAGGCACCCGTAAAACGATTAACCCTACCGCAGCCGGAATTGTTATCAAAAAGATGGTCCGCACACCTAGGGACATCGCCTTTTTAAATTCTGCTCTTTCCTTTCGAGCTGCTTGTCCAGTTAAAGTAGGAAATACGGCCACGGCAATAGCCACAGCAAATACTCCGATAGGCAACTGCATAATCCTTTGAGCTACCCGTAGAGCGGAAATCATTCCCCGCGGTAAATTAGAGCCCAAATTTTGATTAACAAACAGATTAAAATGGGTTACCGATAAACCTATTAAAACCGGTAAAAGTAAAGTGCCAATTTTTTTTACCCCAGGATGCTTTAAATCCATTATCCACTGATAATGCAAGCCAATTTTTAACAATGCCGGTAATTGCACTAAAAAGTTTAAAATAGCTCCCAAAACTACTCCTATGGCAAAACCCGTAATTCCCAATTTTAAATAATGTGAACAAAAAAGACCTCCTAAAATAATACCCAGATTATAAACAACAGAACCTATAGCCGGAGCTGTAAAATGCTGATATGAATTCAGAATTCCCATTGAAATTCCGTTTAAAGCCATAAAAAAAGTTTGTAAAAACATAATCCGTGTCATTTTAACCGTTAAAGCAATATCTGCTGAACTAAATCCAGGCACTAACAAACGAATTAAACTGGGTGTAAAAATGAGACCTAAAACAATTGCCCCCAACATTACAATAATTACTAGATTAAAAATTGTACTGGCAACTCGCCAGCCCTCTTCTTCCTCATCAGTAGCAATATAACCAGCAAAGACGGGAATAAAAGCAGAACTTAAGGCTCCACCCACCAATAAATAATATAGAAAATCAGGAATCGAAAAGGCCGCATTATAAGCATCGGTCAGATTATTCTGCCCAAAATAAGCATAAATGACCATATCGCGTACATAACCCAAAATACGCGAAAAAATCATGGCCACCATTAAAATACCCGCAGCCTTGGCAACTTTCCTACCAGTAGAGGACACCCTACCCCCCCCTTTCATCCCCCATCATTTTATAGGATGTTTATCCCCTTGTCTATTTAGTAAAAAACCATTCCCAAGAATAATTTCTACCTAAAAAACAGATTTGTTTTTCACCCAGTGAAAAAAAATCAGCTTTATTCCTTAAAGTAATCCTCTCCATATTTCCCGCGACAATAAATAAACCCAGTACCATCATTATTCCTAAAAAAAAACACACACCCAGCATTTTTCGATACACAATTATTTCACCCCCTACCTTAAATTTCCCCATTTTAGACAAAAAAAAACGCGGCAACAGCCGCGTCTAAACTCTCCTCTGCAGTTCAATATAAACTGAAACCGCACATAATGCCAATAACATTATCAAAGTAAAAAAGTTCTTCTTAATTAATCTTTTACCCAAACTTTCCCTCGGCTTAATATTTTCCTCACTTTCTTCCCCAATTGAATCTGCAACTTTTTCTATTATACTCTTTTTAGGTTCTTCATCTCTTGGTTCCCAATGTTTTTCCACCGCCTTAGGTTTTTCCTCAACCGCTTGTTCAACTGTTGCTTCTTCATCTTCAGGATCTATCACAAAAATTTCAAACAAATTATCATAATCTCGTTCCACTACAAGAAAACCAGCATATTCAAATCGGTGAGGTTCTAGGCCCTCACAAGTAGGACAATAAACCTGATCTCCTCCTGTAACCACATCCACTAGTGTATAATAAACCCCAGATTGTACTTTTGCCTTAGCTAAATGTCCTTCTTCCGCAGGCACAATAATTGTATACTCCTCATTACTATCCCGATGTTTCAGATGCAAAGATAAAGAATATGTGAAATCTGCAGGTACATTAGCCATAACCGTTACATAGCCCATTCCCACTTCTTCTTCAGCATAAGTACAGCAAACCAAACTAACTAGCAAAATCACTGTAATTATTAGGCTAAATACTCCTTTATAACTTCCCATTACTTTCCCCTCTTTCACCCTAAACTTAAAAACTATCCCTTATTCAATAATTATTTTAATTTCCTCTTCCTCCTCCTCTTCCTCCAAAGACTCCCACAATTTCTTTATTTTATCCGCTAAACTAGATGATGAATCATCACCAACTTCATACAAATACCAATCATCAGGTGGTGGCCAACTTGGAGGATAGGGAATATCGGGTGGCCAATCATTTGGTAATCCCGGTGGCGGATTTTCCGGAACTTCATGTGAAGATCTGACATCATTCCCCTCCGGAAATGGGGCCCAATCACATGGTGGTGGCCAAGTGGGCGGATAGGGCCAATCATCAGGATATTCATCTGGCAGACCATCCGGTGGATCCTCCGGTGGCTCATAATATTTATAAATCGCTGCTTCTTCAGTTTCCCCTTCAGTATATCCTGGCACCTTATTTACAACACGCCAACCCCACCAATCTTGAGGAACCGGAAACTTAGGCGGTAGTGGCCATTTTGTACCCCAACTTACCGGCAAGCCCGGGACTCCCCTTTGTTTATTATAAACCCCGGGATAAATTTCGTTTAAATCACTGGTAGCCAAATGCTCCCACCATTCAATATACTCTTTTTTAATATAATCATGAACCAATAAATCGGGATTTTCTATTGGATTGTTATTCAGCCATTCCAGAAATTCTTCTTTAGTTTGTCCTTGATCAATGGCGGCCTTTAACTCTTTTAAGTCAAATAAGGAGAAAATATAAACCTCTATGTCCAATCTATAGTGTCCGGGGCAACAAGGTACTGTATAACAATAAGTGGTACATCCTCCATTGGAACATCTTGTACGACAAACTTGATAAGGCATACAATTATTTTTCCATGGACAAGGTATATTCCGATGCTCTACAATTTTAATGTAATTTAACTTTTTATGAACCTGTTCAACAAACTCCTGCTCATGTGCTGCATAAGTAATATCTTGTTCATGAACTACTGCTGATAAGGCCAAAATAGATTGCCAATCAGTCTTTACTTGATGATTATCTGGCGTGAAATTCTTATAAACAATATGCACACCCGCATTATAAAAGGAAAACCTCCTTCGACAACCACTTCTACGCATAGCCTCTTTTTCCGCTTTTATCTTTTGAATTTCTTCCATAAATTCCTCGTCCAGCCAGGCTACCTGATCCCGATACAACATATAATTATCCTCTTCCGACATCACTGCACCAGAAGGAAGAATCGTTGATGTATAAACATAAAGGACTACAATAATAATAAATGCTACAATTATACCCAAAAGCACCGGCCAACTAAATAATGACACCACAAAGGCAGTTAACTTACTTGCCGCCGAAATAATGGCCATAACTATCTTAGTAGCAATCATACGTGCCAATTGCATCATTGCACGTATCGCCATTTTAGCGGATTCCCCCACTAACTTACTAGCAAATTTAAAGGGAGCAGTGGCCATACGATAAGCCCTTAAAGCACCAGCCCTACCTATTTGGAAAGTACCTTTTACTAATCCTGTAGCTTGTTGTCCAACCTGATAACTTCTAGATAAAATTCGATAGGTATGTGTTCCCTTCATCCGTAAAAGAACTTCCATTGCCGCCTGTTTACTTACTTCCCAAGTATAACCGGTTAATACTTTAGGCACACGATAAGCATATTTAGCCCCAGAACTTACAATCCGATAAGTTTTACCAGCCCCTTGACGCAAATAACCGTAAAAAGGCGATCTTTGTAGTAAGAACTGGTCAACTTTTATAATATGGGGTCTTAAAAACTCCAGCCCTCTTCCAGATGCAAAATGATATACTTTCTTTGATCCTTTTGCACCCAAACGTGTGGCATCTACTCCGGTCAATGTAATTTCAACCGGATCACCTTCGGCAAGATTATGGATACGTAAACCAGCCCAAAAAGCGGGTGCAAAAACTTTTCCCGCCAACTGACTTAATCTTCCTGTACCCCGGGCCATAATCTTTTCAATTTCCTTGTTATACATTGCGGTTACACCATGTAGTCCCGCCTCTGCCGCATCCTCCATCATTTTAGTCAAACGGGCAATTTCCCGAGCCTGTTTAGTGACTTTGTAATATTTATAGGCGGCCACTCCCGCTATCCCAATGGCAATTGGATCCGCCGTAGCCACACCAATTGCTAAATTAGCATAACCAACACCCCGTAGTGCCACTCCCCCAAAGGCACCAAGCTTTGCCAATTTACTCGCTAAACATACAGAAGCAATATTTTTGGCCATAAGTACCTTGCTAAACCCTTGAAATCTGCCAAACCTTCGGGCCCTAAAGGCCGCACGTTTTGTTCTCAGATTCTTACCAATCGCCCTTCGTACTCTTTTATCGCCCCTTCTTCTTCTCCCTATAACCTCACCAGTTCTACTATCTACCCCACCTCGTCTTTTCGGTCTGAACCCGCGATCTACTGTACCTGGTACCTGTCTAATCCTCTGTCGCCTAATATTTCCAGAGGTGCTCCTTGCCCGCCGCCTTTTTCTTTCCCCCGTATCTCTTTCTTTCTTTTTTGTACGTTCCTTTGTTTTAATTTGAACATCTGTATCTTCACGAATTAATTTTCTTATTTCCCTATCATGTTCATAACGACTGGGAATATCCCGACGTGGTGTAGTTGTTCTTGCGGTACCAGTAGTACTAGTACTTGGACGTGTTGACCTTCCCGAATCCTTCCTAAGAGGAGTACCACTTCGACTACCCATACCTCTATCTTCACGTATTGCTTTTCTTATTTCCCTATCATGTTCAT
>DUTS01000020.1 GCA_012841935.1 Clostridia bacterium | reverse complement strand
TTTTTTGTTTGTTAGTTTTAAGGATTTGAAACCAGTATTAATTAGATTGTTTAAAAAATAATAATTCTGGGAAGTGAAATATTGTGTGGGCGAAATATATTTTTAGGTTAGATGATATTGCCGAAAATATGAATTGGGATAATTATTTTTTATTAAAAGATATTTTTGAGAGTTATAATGTGAAGCCCATTATTGGTGTTATCCCTAATAATAGAGATCCGGAATTGTTAGAATATCCGAAAGGTGATATTAACTTTTGGGAAGAGATTAGGGATTTGCAAAAAAAGGGTTGGGCTATTGCTTTGCATGGTTATGATCATAAGTATGTAACAGAAAATAGTGGTATTTTAAATGTTTGTGATAGAAGTGAATTTGCCGGGTTGTCATATGAAGAACAAAATGAAAAAATATTAGCCGGGAAGAAAATATTCGAGGAAAATGGAATTAGAATTGATGCTTTTATGGCTCCTTCCCATTCTTTTGATGAAGTAACTTTAAGGGCTCTTGTTAATAATGATATAAGGGTAATAACTGATGGGACAGCTTTTTTCCCCCATTATTATAGAGATGTGATGTTTGTTCCACAGCTTTTGGCTACTCCGAGAAAAATGCCGTTTGGTATTTACACATGGTGCTTACATCCGAATACCATGGATAATAAACGGGTAGAGCATGTGGGGGAATTTATTCGAAGGTATCAAAAAAATATAATTTCTTTTTTTGATGCAAAAAATTACGTAAATAATAAGGCTTTAAATAAAATAAGTGGTCAATTGAATAAAAAAATATTAAAAATCATTAGGACTGTAAGGGACAGATGTTCTAAGGATAGGTACAGTTAATGTTTACGAGATTTTTTTGTTGAATTTGTTATGTTCCATTTATTTAATGGATTAAGTCCGTATAATGGTGTAAATAGAAAAATAAGTTGAGCCAAGGCTCTGCCTCGGTTAAAATATATGTACCAACAAATATCAAACCGAGGAGGAAGAACGATGGCTCAATTCAATATTACAATAAGTGAGGAATTTTTGCACGGACTTTTTTTGTTAAAAGGCAAAGATGAAGCATTGGCCAAATTAATGGAAGAAATCTTTAACCAGGTGCTTATTGCCCAATCTACTGAACAGTTAGGTGCGGGGTCTTATGAGCGAACTGAAAAAAGGACTGCTTACCGTAATGTCACCGGGTATAAATGCTAACCTGAAACTGAGCCACTAAAGATGAAAACGCTCATCTGAAAGTAAGCCACTTGAAATATACTCTGCCGCGGCTTAGGCTAAGGTGGGGGTGAATGGAGTGGTAATTACAGTGAAAGATTACAAGCAAATCCGCCAAATGTATTTAAGTGGTATTAGCCAGCGACACAAATAGCCAGGGAACTACATATATCCCGAAATACGGTGGCTAAATACTGCAAAGGCTGATTTACTTATTTTGGACGAGCTCAGCTACATAAGCTTTAACCGCTATCAATCTGAATTGTTGTTTAAAGTGATATCTGAACGCAGCGAAAGGGGAAGTGTGATTGTTACGACTAATTTACCCTTTTCTCAGTGGACGGATCTTTTTGAAAATACAACGATGATTGCCGCCTTCGTTGACCGTCTGACCTTCAAGTCATATGTGCTTGATATGAATGGGGATTCTTACAGACTTGAACAAACAATGAAGAACCAATAGTTTAACAGGTGGCTCACTTTCAAGTGAGCGACTGGCTCAGTTTCTAGTTGACAAACGCAAGCAGATAAAAGGATATGAAAAATTGCGGATAGTATTGATGATTTTACGAGATATTTGGGTAACTAGGTTAAAAGTAGTTAAGAGTTATTGTTTATTATTTCATAATCCGGACGCACACGACCGATT
>DUTS01000019.1 GCA_012841935.1 Clostridia bacterium | reverse complement strand
TTTATATTATGTTCATAAAGAGGAAAAACTATGATCACCTAGAATTAAAAAAATAATGAAAGAATAGCAATATATAGAAAGATACAGTGTGAAGATTGTATTTTTATGGTATAATTCAGAATAAAGGGGTGATTACTAAAGGTGCGGATTATTGCCGGTGAGGCTAAAGGACATAAGTTAAAGACTCTTAAGGGTTTATCAACTCGTCCGACACCTGAACGCGTACGAGAAGCTATTTTTAATATTTGGGGTTTTAAAATAAAAAATGTTAATTTTTTAGATTTATTTGCAGGTTCTGGGGCAATGGGGATAGAAGCTTTAAGTAGAGGAGCAAAATTCTGTCATTTTAATGATCATCAGCAAGTTGTTTGTCGTTTATTACGAGAAAATATAAAAAAATGTGGTTTTGAGGATCATGCTATAATAACTTGTCAAGATGTGTTTGTTTTAATTCGACAATTAGCTAGGAAACAGATTAAGGCTTTTGATATAATTTACTTAGATCCACCTTATGACATAATTTGTTATGAAAAATTACTTGTGAATATTTTAGAAGCAAAAATATTTAATCCTACTGGAATGATTGTTTGTGAAACTTCTATAAAAACTGTTTTGCAAACTGAATATGTTTCGGGTGATCTTAAATTAAAAATATTAAGAAAGAATAGGTATGGGGACACGGCTGTTTGGTTTTATAAATTATGGGGGGAGGAATGAAGTTGGAGATCATGCGTTTATTGGAGGAATTTGAAAATGTTGTGGAAGATAGTCCGCGGATACCAATGACAGGCAAGGTGATTATTAATGAGGATACTTTATATAATTTTGTCGATGGTTTTCGTGCTATGCTTCCGGAAACAGTGCGTGAGTCTGAATGGATCCTACGTGAAAAAGATAGAATTTTATTACAAGCTGAAAAAGAAGCCGATACAATTATTGATACAGCTAAAAACAAGTTAGAACGTATTGCCGGGGAAAGTGAAATTGTTAAAGAAGCTAAAAAGCAAAGTGAAGAAATTATTAATAATGCTCGTGAGGTGTCACGGGAAATTAGTAAAGGTGCTTTAAGTTATGCTGATGAGGTTATGAACGAATTGTTGCAAAAACTAGAAAAAACAATGCTGGTCATTAATCAGGGTCGGGAGGAAATTAGGGTAAATTTTAGAGAGAAAAATATTGGCGAATAGTCTGGGAAATATGGATTTAATTGTAATAATAATTAATTGTGGTAAAATATAGATAAGGGAATGTGACAAAAAACAAAGAGGTGATGCTTCTTGACTATAAGTAAATTCGATTTGGGACCGGCGTTTGTTGAGAAGGGGATTATTACTAGTGAGCAGTTAGAAGAAGTATTTAGTAAGCAAAAATCTACTGGTAAGAGGTTTGAGGAAATTTTATTGGAAGAAGGGTTTATAACAGAAGAGGAGTTAAGGGAATTTTTAGACAGGCATTACAACATAGTTTTCGTAGATTTATCTAAGCAAAAGATTCACCTTGAAACACCTTTATTAATTAGTGAGGATTTAGCCCGTAAACATATTTTGTTTCCTTTTAAAAAAAGTCAATATAGAATATTAGTGGCTATGGTGGATCCTTATGATTTAGAAGCCATTGAGGAGGTTTATTTAGCCACTGGGTT
>DUTS01000018.1 GCA_012841935.1 Clostridia bacterium | reverse complement strand
ATGCCAAAAGGAAAATAGCGATAAATCTTTTGAAGATGGGTTTGTCAGTTGAAAAAGTAGCACAGGGAGCTGAATTAACTATAAAAGAGGTAGAAGAATTAAAAAAAGAAGTAAACTAAATTAATTGCAAAAGCTTGGAATTTATACCAGGCAAATGATTAAAACGTCTTCCCTAAAATAAAAACTAAGAAGACGTTTTAATCATTTGTTTGAACATAAATCTTATCGAGATAAATTTATTATGTTCCAAGACGACAGATTTATCGGGGATGGCCCAGGCAATCGGTTATTGGTTGGTGGGTTGTATGATTGGACCGGAAGTTGGAATTATCCTTTATTTTTGCTTATTTTGGCCGGAACATTGATGACTTGGGTTGGGCGGAATTTTTATGTTTTGCCATAAAAAAATGGGTAGGGACGGGGAGGCAGGGAAATGTGTTTTTAAATTGGGAGAGGGTGAGGTCCGTGAATAAAAGAGACGGGGGTATTCGTAACGAAAATGTATTTGCGAGTTTATTGAATGTTTACGGGAAAAACATGAGTATCGAAAGAAAAGGAGAGAGTGTATTGTTGAATTTAAAAATGCTGTTCAAATGGATGAACAATTGAAATCGTCAACTGAGAAAATTATGGGTTAATTTGGGGATAGAAATTTCCCGAAGTTTCAGCAAATAATATCGCTAATTTTTGCGTATATGACTGAAATCGATTCAGTTGAGTGTTTGCGTTATGCTATATTTAGGGTGGAATCGGTTGTTAAGAGCGAGCGTCAGTTAGCCCCGAGAGCCAAGAGAATGGCTCGGTTTGAAATGAGGGAAGGGGCTGGCGATTCATCCGCTAAAAATTTTGTACAAAGGGTATGGTTAGTTTTTCGGAATCGGTCTGAGGAGGAATGTATTGAAAGGAAAAAGTTGACCTAGGAAATATTGAACGAATTACAGGGAATAATTCAGACTCTCTTGGTAGTGGTCCCTTTTTATTTGCCAGGGAAAAGTGAACCGAAGGGACGGGATTTCCTTGATGAGCGTATGCAGTAAACAAAAGGGAATGGTCAATCTGAAAATGTTGTTACATCGGAAACGGTGCCTAGGAAAACGGGGAAGGAAAAAGTGTCTGAGGTCCGGGATGAACAAGATGCGGGTTGGGTTGTTAAGGGTGCGGGGCGAGGGGACAGGTTCTTTACTAGCAGTTTTGGGGACTTGTGGCTTATTTCCAGGGTAATACCTTTTTTATTAAGGAATTGCCCCATGGTGCGGAATAGAAGATTTCCATTGAAGTTGCTTTTCAGTCGGATGATGATTAAAGTGTATGTGAAAGATTGGCTGAGGGAGCGATTCTATAAAAAGGGGGGGACATTTTGCAAAAGACTATAACATATTTATATCCGGATAGTAGAAAGGCTTCTTCATTTAAAATGTTTCAGGATAGGACTAATCAAATTAGGGCATTTTATTTTACTCGTGAAAACATTAAAGAGGTTGAAAGATTGGAGTCTGGTACAAATTATGCCGTCTATTTTTTATTTAATGAGGCAGAAGATAATGAGATAACAAAAGTCTATATTGGACAATCAAGAAATGGTGCCAATAGAATGTTATCACATGATAAGTCAAAGGTCTTTTGGTCTTTTTGTATTATGTTTGTAACAGATAATAATTCATTTGATGCGATGACAATTGATTTTATTGAATATTATTTTATAAATAAATTAAAGAATAGTAGTTCTTATTTATTGGAAAACAAAGACATGCGAAATAGTGAGCCAATTGTAAGCATATATGATAAACCAAATTTGAAAGCATATATAGAACAAATAGAGTTTCTTTTAAAGGCGGAAGGTATTGACTTTGATGAGCAACAAATTATTGAAAATAGTAAGTTTTATTATCCCAAAAATAAAAGATATCAGGCTAAAATTTCCATAAAAGAAGGTAAGTTTATACTTCATGCAGGCTCTTTAATTAAGGGCCCGATCGAGTCTTCTAAAAATTGGTCTGATAAAGGGAAATTTTATAATAGGTATTCGGAGATTATTGAGAGTTTATTAAAAGATAGCAAAGTTTTGAAGAAGGATAATTTCTATGAAACGTTGGTAAATTTGTCGTTTAAAAGTCCTTCTATGGTTGCTGCTTTAGTAAGTGGCAGGGCGGAAAATGGTTGGTTATTTTTCGAGGAATTAAATGATTTGCGGGATACCGATAAAAAAATAT
>DUTS01000017.1 GCA_012841935.1 Clostridia bacterium | reverse complement strand
GAAATCACGGGCGTTCCATCGAATTCTTTACTAGAGATGGTAAATTATTTATTCGAAGTATACGTAAAGGAGTAAAGGTTATTTAATGGAACCCCAAACCCTTTGGAAAGAATATTTCATTACTAAAGATCCACAGTTAAAGGAAAAGTTAATTAAACATTATGTTTTTTTGGTGCGACAAATTGTTGGTAAAATGTCATCCTCTTTACCTCTGCATATAGAAAAGGATGATTTAACTAGTTATGGTATTTTCGGTTTATTGGAAGCTATTGAGCGTTTTAATCCTAATTTAGGAGTCCCTTTTGCAGGATTTGCTTATAAAAGAATTAGGGGGGCGATCATTGATGGTATTCGTAAAGAGGATTGGTTGCCCATTTCGGTAAGGCAAAGGGCTAAACAGCTAGAACAAGCATATGAAAAAATTGAAAAGGAGTTAGGTCGTAGTGCTACAGATAATGAAATAGCTGCAGAATTGGGTATTAATGAAAATGAATTAGGTGAATGGTTAAAAGCGGTGCAGATTATTTCTATTTTATCTTTGGATCAGTCTTTTGGCGAAGATGAAAGCTTTTTTCTTAAAAATAATTTATGGGATGAAAATAGTCCTAATCCCTTACAGATGGTTCTAGATTATGAGATTAAACAAACTTTAACCCGGGTAATAGATAAATTGCCGGAAAAGGAAAAACTGGTAATCAGTCTATATTATTATTCCGATTTGTCCAACAAGGAAATAGCGGAAGTAATGAATTTATCTCCTTCGCGGATTTCACAACTTCACACTAAGGCAATTTTTAGACTACGTGGCAAGTTAGTACAATTAAAAAATAGTAAGGTGGGCTGAAAATGTTAAATACCGACAAAAATTATCAATTGCAGAAGGGTGAAAAGGGAATATTGTTAATTGTTCGGGAATCGGCGGCTTCTGGGGTAAAAATAGAACAGTTGTTTTTTGAATTGAAACAGCGCAATATTATTTATGAGGCAGAGGATATTCGAAAGTTGTGGGCTGAAGCATCGGGTAATCCGGAAGAAATTGCTCCTTTGGAAAAAGTACAAAATTATGATTATTTACTTGATCTGCAGGTTTCCAAGGATAAAATGAGAGCCATTTTGAAAATTTATCCTGCTTTAATTGAAAAACCTTTAAAAAAAGAAATGATTTATAGTTTTTTACGGGAAAAGGGAATTGCCTTTGGTTTAAAAGAAGAGTTATTACCAGAAATACTTAAATCACGAGAAAATTATAGTGAATGGCTTATTGCTGAAGGAAAGCCAAGTGTTAATGGGATTGATGCTCATTTAGAATTCTATTTTCAAAAAGAAGACCCTTCTTTAAAACCTCAGGAATTAGAAAATGGTCGAGTAGATTTTTATAATCTTGATTTAATTCAAATTGTGGAAGCTGGTACGGTACTTGTAGAAAGAATTCCGCCTACAGCGGGAACAAATGGGCATAATGTTTTGGGAGGAGAAATCAAGGCTCGCCCTGGTAAGGATTTGCGTTTGCCCTTAGGGGTTAATACTGAAATTACAGAGGATGATACCAAATTAGTGGCTAAAATAACCGGACACGTTTGTTTTGTTCATCGTAAAGTTAATGTTTACCCAACATATGAGGTTAAGGGTAATGTGGACTTTAACACAGGTAATATTAAATTTCCCGGGAATGTTATTGTTAGGGGGAGTGTGCTTAATACATTTATGGTAGAAG
>DUTS01000016.1 GCA_012841935.1 Clostridia bacterium | reverse complement strand
GTTATGCTGACGTACAAAAGCCTGGATTTCTGCAGAGTGGACTTCTAGTAATGCCCGCAGGCTCTGGTAAAACTGTAACTAGCTTTAAGACTGCTTTGTTTTTATCGACCAGGGGTGGCTTTGACAAAGTTGTCTTTTTAGTTGATCGCAGAGAACTGGACAGCCACACAAGTGAGAGCTTTAAAGCTTATGCGGCCTATGAGCCTGTCGAAGTTGATGATACAAGGCACACCTATGAGTTGAGAAAAAAACTTTTATCACCAACTCGCGGTATTGTAGTTACGACAATATTTAAGTTATATTCCCTGGTTAAAGACCTAGATGAAGTTGGGGACAATCGCTTGAAAGATAAAAAGATGGTGTTCATTATTGATGAAGCTCATCGGACAACTATGGGTCAAATGATGGGTACAATTAAGCGGTATTTTAAGAAGAACGGTTTGTTTTTTGGTTTTACTGGTACACCACTTTTTGATGAAAATAAAGTAACAGGCAAGATAGACGAAAAAAGTCAAGTGATTGATACAACGGAAAAACTTTTTGGACCTTCGCTTCATCAATACACGATTGATGAAGCAATTGCCGATAACAATGTTTTAGGTTTTCATGTGGATTATATAAATACAGGTGAGTTTAAAAGTTATGATCAGTTAAGGCAGCTTATTATTGAAGAAATAAAGGAAGAAAAGCCGGAGCAAGCGGAAAAAGATATTGAACGCCGAGTCGTGGGTTGGACCCAACTAGAAGTGGAGCAAGAAGCAGCCAAAAGGGGAATTTTAGTTTATCAAGATGAAACCCATATTCCTCGCGTTGTGGAAGAGATTCTAAAGAATTGGGATGAACAATCTCAAGCTAAGAAGTTTAATGCCATACTTACCGCTGCTTACAAAAAGCGGGTGGTTGCTTATTACAAGGAATTTAAAAAGCAATTAAAGAAAAAAAATATTGAACTTAATGTAGCTATGACCTTCAGTTTTGGCGGTGATGATGAAGAAAAACCAATAGATCCAGTTATTATAAGGGAGATGTTCAAAGATTACGCCTCATTTACTGGCATTGAATTTGTCTTGGGTGATCGTAGGCAGGGTGAAAATGCCTATTATGAAGATGTGACGGCACGGGTCAAAAGAGGTGGGAGCGGACGTAATCCCCGCAACATTGATCTGGTTATCGTGGCGAATCAATTGTTAACGGGTTATGATTCAAAATTTTTAAATACTTTGTATGTAGATCGGTTTCTTGAGCTCCAAGACTTGATTCAGGCTTATTCTAGAACGAATCGCATCTATGGCAAAGAAAAAGAATTTGGATCTATTATTAATTTCCAATATCCCCGCATTACTGAGGAACAGGTTAATAAGGCGTTGAGGCTATATGGTAGTGGGGGAAGCAGTAGTAAGGCAATTGTGGAGCCTTACGATACTGCAGTAGCTAAACTCCAGAAAGTTTTTGAAGAAATGGTTCGGGCTTTACCAGTTGCTACTAAGTGGCAATCACTTGAATTGAATGAGGAAGGTAAAGAAGCCTTTATTTTAGCATTTAAAGATGCTGCCGAACAACTTAATTTTGTAGAACAGTATTATCAATATGAATGGGATGAAAAAAGATTTGGACTCGATCATCATAAGTGGCTTCATTATGTAGGAGCCTACAAAAATTTAACGAGAGGGGAAAGTAGAACAATTCCTGATCTACCTGCAAATGTTTTGGTGGCGAAAACAAAACTAGCTGGCACTCAACGAATTGATGTCAGCCATATTCTCAGCCTGATAGGTACTAAAGCAACAACGTCTGATGGAAAACAGACTGTTGACGCGGAAAGCCTTAGAATCCTTTATCAGCAGATTCAAGAGTTAAGTAATATGGGTGAATTCGAAGAGGCGGAGTTGCTAAAAGAGTTTGTAAACAAAGAACTTAAACCAGGTAATATTGAAAGTGGTATTAACTTTGATGATGCTTTTGAATCCTGGAAACAAGAAAAACGAAAAAAACTCATTTACGAGATTGCCAAGGAGTGGGGTACTAGTTCCGCTATTTTAAAAATGACTATAGAGGCTTATTCCTTGTCTCATCCTGAAGAAATACCATTTTTCGATGAATTGATTGCTAGTGTTGATTTCGCTTCTATTAAAGATAAGAAAGCAAGTAACCAGCTAGAACACAATATGAGGTTAAATGAGTACTTAGATGAAGTTATCCCTAAGATTAAGGTGAGGTATAAGTAAGAAAATATCAGCTTTGTTTAGGAGTTGTATTAAGGAAGGTTTCATAATAAAGGAATACAACTATAAGGGTATTATTAATATTTGGATAAAAAGGTCAAAATAAGGAGATTAAACTGACATAGGTAAAATAACCAAAGGACTATAGTGGTAAAAATCTTCTGCCTTAATTACGGCCAAGGGTTTTACATTGGCTACTAAATTAATAATTCCTATTTCTGCCAGGGTATTTACTACTAGATGAATGTCTTTATAAGCTTGAGGAGCTTCATCCAGGATTTGTTTGTAATTATCAACTTGTTTTTGGAACCCATTTTTGGAAATAGATCTTTTTGCCGCACAAAAGGTTTCTTTGGCTCGTTCTAGGCCAGTAGCGATATAGGAGTGGGTGCCCATGGAAGCGGGTGATAATACTGGATGACCAGTAGTCATAAATGAACAAATGAGGGGGAATACGGAAGGTGGTGATTAATTAGTCCACGGTCCGATTAGCTTTTTTCTAAATTGAAATTCTTGTTAAACGTGAAAAAGTTGATTGACAGTGCTATAGTGAACATGTTAAAATAGATTTTGCCAGTTAGAAGGCAGTGCCTCGGTAGCTCAGTCGGTAGAGCAGTGGACTGAAAATCCTCGTGTCGGCGGTTCGATTCCGCCCTGAGGCACCATTTCGCGGAAGTGGCTCAGCGGTAGAGCATCGCCTTGCCAAGGCGAGGGTCGCGGGTTCGAATCCCGTCTTCCGCTCCATTTGGTGCGGTGGCGAAGTTGGCTAACGCTGCGGACTGCAAATCCGCCATTCGTCGGTTCAAATCCGACCCGCACCTCCAACTTAAAAATGCCCGAGTGGCGGAACAGGCAGACGCACAGGACTTAAAATCCTGGGAGACTTCAATCTCGTGCCGGTTCGATTCCGGCCTTGGGCACCATTGAAATTAAGGCTTTAAGCCATAATAAAAGGCACCTAAAGGGGTGTCTTTTTTCTTTTTATGCCAATGCTTCTGGTGGGAAGAATTCGGACTTTTTATAACCGAGCAGGTTTTTAATTATTAAAGATTATATTGAAAAAATAGATTACTATGGATAAGGTTTTAGTATTTTCCGGAAAAATACTTTAGATTGGGATAAAACAGTTTATATGATATAATGTGATTAGCTTGATAATATTTAGAAAGGGGGGGGAAAGGGATGCGTGTATGGTCAATGTTTAAAGAAAATATTAGATCATTTCGGGCGATACAACCATTATTAAATGAGATAGACATTGTAAGAAAAGGAGTTAATTTGGTTCTTAAAATGGCTAAACCGAATGCTGAACAAAAAGCAGAAGTTAAGGACCAATTACGAGATTTGAGAAGTTTAGCGATGCTGGGGTTTTCTCAACAATCTTATGATTTGTCACCGGCACAAACCTATAAATTGCAGGGATACTTAAAAATGTATCAGGCTCAAACCGGTCCAGAGGCAATGAGAAATATTTTGAGGGGGATTAATGAACAATTTAATCATGGGGATACTCCGGTAGCTAAATGGTTACGTTTGGTGGAAAAGTTATATGATTACAAAGTGAAAAGCCAGGCTGAAATAGTAGGATTAAGGGATTTAGAAAAACAGGCCCGGGGTTTACAGGCTGAACGGTTGGCCGCGGCGGCTGAAAAAGCACGATTAAGTCTAGAAATAGAAGAAGAAAAACTGTGTATTTTATTAAAAGATGCTGATCCGGTAAAAAATAAAGATTTTGTAGCTCCTGATTATGATAAAACATATGAATTAGTGAGTAAAGTAATAAATGAGAAGATAACTCTTTATCCTCAAGGGGGGCGAACTCCACTACTGTATGCATTTAGGCGTTTTGTGAAGGATTGTGGTGGGGATCAGGAGCGGATTAATAAAGGTATTCTGGCGGCAGATAAGCATGGTCATTGGGAAATAGAAATCCCGCAGGATTTGGCGAAATTGAGGGAAGAAGCTCAAACATTTGTTACAGACCGGATCGTTGAATTAGAAAAAACCGAACAGGAGATGGGGGAGCGATAAGGGATAAAAAAACCTGTAACGCTTTGTTAAAAAGTATAATTCATTTGGGATCTGTGTTCCGATTCTAAAAGGCTTATTAGAAGCATGTGACTTTAGTTATGTGAGGTTCATGGCGGTTTGTTTGCCTTGTTCTGTGCTATACTTATAACCCGAAATAATATGTAAAAGCCGAAGAAGCCTTTGGGGCAAACGCCCTGAGGGCTTTTTTCCTGCATTGGAGATGGAGCTATACGGATGAAAGATACTGTGAGAAATACCCAAAGTAACTTGACGCGATCATTTAGCAATGCCTGTTTGCTAATACTTTTTGTGAATGGTATAGTTAAACAAAATCTTAAATTATATTTGCAATAAATGCGGGAGTAAGATAGGCGTGTAAAGGAAGGGGAGTAGCTGTGTTAAAAGGAAAGTTCAAAAAAATGTGCCAGAACAAAAAAATCGCCTGGCTGGTGGCAGGTGTTGTGCTGGTTCTTGTTATAATTGTTGGATGGGGCATTGGCAGGTATTACCAAAGGGGTAATGCGATTGGTAACTTGGGCAGTAGCTCAAAGTTGGCCAGGCTGACGATTTCCACACCGCACGACTCTTTTAGTCCGTTTATGAGTTCGATTTTTGGTTTTGAACTGCTTCTTGATGCTCCGGCGGCGGCGACTTTTGCTTACACCTGTACGCAAGGGTCATTTTGTCGCTATGAAAATGGGCAGATTGAAAATATTGGGGATAAGATTACGACCGAAGAAACAATTTATTGGTGTCCTTCTGAAAAAGATAGACATGATGAGCACTTGACCACGGCGGCGGAAATTCTACTTTCCGTGGCGGCTTTAGATGAGCGAGGCCAGGTTGTTGCTCAGGGTATGGTTGTGATTGAACATGATCTCGAAACGGGATTTTTTGTTTTTGGCGGGAATCCTTCCTCTGGCAAGATTAATCCTGCGCAACTTGAAAAACTTGTGGGGCTGGCTGTTTTAGCACAAAATGCTTCTTATTTGCGGGGGGAAACAGCGACAGAAGGGCATTTGATTTTGGATACGGTGGAAGATGAACAGGAGTTTTTGGTTTACGCCATTGCTAGTCATGGTAATTTCGCTTTTGAAAATGGGGTGTTTACTAAGGTTAGCGGTAGTGGGGCGATTCCCACTGTGCTTCTTTTTTCCCGAGATGAGGGGGGAGGCTATGCGTTAATTCATTATCAAAACCCCGAAGATGGTTCCCGTTACTTAGATTCGGTTAAGGAAATGTTCCCCCGGCGTTTGCATCGCCGTGTTTTGGCTGCCCACAATGATTATCCCGTTTTGCTGGCTCAGGAGGAGGCCCAAGCCACGGCTTATTTAGCTAGTATCGGACGTGAAGCCTTGGTTAATGGGGCTCATGTGGAAAAAGAGCTGGCCCAGATTGATGTGGATGCCTCGAATAAGCTTTTTTCGGAATTCACCAAAGAGGACCTTTTTTTGAATGATTGCCCCAATTGGCTGGGTACCAGGGAGAAGCTGGAAGATGGTGTGCGTTACATTTTTGAAACGGCTCAGGAAAAAACAGCGGACGGATATGATCTGATTATTTTTCAAAAGAAAACTGAAGATGGGCACGTGATTGAAGAACAAAGCTACAAGATTGTGGGCTCGGAGCCGCTACGATTATAGTTATCGTTAAAGCTGTAGATAATGTTGATTTCATTTGTTGGTTCCGTTTGAAAAGATAAAGAGTTATATTCCCGATAGGCTTGCAAGGGAAGTGACTCCACAATGTTGTCCAGGTCTTTATTGTCGGGTGCAAAAGTTGTTTTCTGGTTAAGAAGATTCTTGATAAGTGTTTTACTGTAGCCTAAATTAGTCAGCAGTCTATTTTCGGGAATAGTCATTTTCCAAGCAATAAGACCGTCAAGAAGGCCAAGTGTAAAGATAAGAGTAATTGAAGTACCACTATGGCTAAAGCCATAGTGGTACTTCAATATTGCCTCTGGCCCAAAAATATCAAAATGAAGAACATGTTTTAAGCGGTGCCTCCCTTGACCAAGAAGAATTACGAAGAAGGGAGAGGAATTTATTTGAAGCGTTTATTTGGAATGACTCGAGGTATAATCCAAATTTAAGTGAAGAAGAAAACTAGCGTGTCTTTCTAGATGAAAATCAAGGCAAAATTGAACAGTTGAGGAAGAAATTAATTAAAGAGGATTGGCACAAATATAAAGGGGTTCCGGAGTATTTGGGGGAATATCCGGGTCTAGTTTATTATCTGCAGATTGGAAATTAAAAGCTGACTAATGTTGAGGATTATTCCCCGAAGAAATTAAGACTAATAGGTATGATTATTGGCTAAGAACCCATTTGAATTAGGGTTTGGCGATGTTGTTTATCTAGGTTTTACCGGGGAGGATTTTCTGGCCCAAGTGGTTGCTCGGTGGGAGAAAAAGGAGTTGTTCACCGAATATCTCAATCGGCTCGGGGGTTATTCTTTCGGTTCTATACTGTCCTTTTTTGTGGGTGGCCGACCGGCGGGCTAAAGAGCAAGAAAAAATTGAATTATCCTCCTTCGATAAACTGTACACGGACCTTAATCTTCTTATTTGTTTTTCCTTAATTGGGACCTGGGGGGCTTTCGTCTTAACCATGTGGAAATATTAAAGCTCAAAATATCTTTTTCCGGTGACACTGGTTATTGGTGCCGGTTCTTTCTTTGATCAGGCATTTTAAGAACAAGACTTTAGTCCGTCATAGTTTGATTTACCGGCTTTTTTCCAAGGTTTTCGGTTTTTTCAGGGATGTTTACAACAATGGTAGTGTGGCCGTAAAAACTATTGTTTTAGTTATCGGCATCTGATTAATCCTCAGGGTAAGGGGGAATTGGCCCAGCTGTATCGCATGATTTGAGAACGCCTTTAACCTCGATTATTACTTATGTGGATTTACTGAAAGGAGCAACAGAGCCTGACCAGGCCCGGGAGTATTTGGGAGTAATTGATCAAAAATCACAACGACTGAAAGTCTTGACCGATGATTTGTTTGAGGCGGCTAAGGTTTCAAGCGGGGCGATGCCCCTTAATTTAGAAGAAATCGATCTGGCGGCTTTGCTGACACAGGCTTTGGGGGAAGTTGATGAACAGATTCAGGAACGTCATTTGGAGTTTAAATTAAATTGGCCCGGGGAAAAGGTTCTCGGGTTTATGTGGAAATTAAGGATGGCGGGGCACAAGTGAAATTGATATTCAAAAATATCTCCGCCGCAGAATTGGTGAAACGGTTTACCCGAGGGGATGAAGCCCGTAGCAGTTCCGGCAGCGGGCTAGGCCTCTTTATTGTGCAAAGTTTGCTGGAACTGCAAAAAGGGAGTCTAGATGTGAAAATCGACGGGGATTTATTCAAGGTGATCTTGATAATCCCTAAAGTAGGCTAGTATTGATAATACAGGGGGACGCTTTTGTTGTATCATTTGTATTTTAAGCCCACATTTTTTAGGTCATTTGGTCAGACAAGCTCTTTTATAATAAACTGACAGGAACAATAAGGTTGTCACGGTCAAATGCACCGAGCTTCTCCGTTGTGCAGATGATGGCACCTGTTCCACGTTTTAAAGGAGATTTTTCTATCACCGAAAAATTGGCCATTATTTTCTTTTTAGGTGTAGCTGTTTTCTTGATTTCAATGGGGTAAAGCTGACCATCACCCTCCATCAACAGAGCAATTTCCCGGGCATCTTTATCTCGATAATAATAGAGGTAGGCTTCCTTACCAACATTTTGATAACTTTTCTGTATTTCGTTGACCACATAGTTTTCAAGAATGGCACCATTCATGGCACCATTCATTGTGGTTTCTGCACTGCTCCACTTGGTGAGGTAACATACCAACCCAGTATCATAAAAGTACAACTTGGGGGTTTTGATGGTTCTTTTGAGCACGTTATTTGAATAGGGATGCAAATAGAAAACAATCCCCAGTGTTTCCAAAATTCTAAGCCAGTTTTTTGCTGTGACCTGATCAATATCGCAGTCATCGGCAATTCCTTTGTAATTCACCATTTGAGATGTTCTTGCCGCTACCGCAGTAATGAAAGTTAAAAACTTAAGCGAGTCGATGGAACCGGACAGTTCCCTGATATCACGCTCCAAAGAAGTGCTTAAATAGCTGGAGTAGAAAAAATTCCGATCATCATATTTTTTGCTGACGAGTGCCGGCATTCCTCCCGCAAAGATACGTTCAAAGATTTGCGGCGTGGTTGCGGCAGGAATAGCGGCTTGCCTTTTCTGCAGAGTTGCTAAGTCCAAGCTAAATTCTTCCGGCAGTCCCCCATAAATCTCATGCTGTGACAGTGGTGATAAATGTAATAGCGCTACCCGCCCTGCCAGAGACTCTTGTACACCATGCATTAGTTTAAATAGTTGTGACCCGGTCATCCAGAAATCGCCGGGGCGGTGGTTCTGATCCACACTTATTTTAATATAGGTAAAGAGCTCTGGTGCATATTGCACCTCGTCAATGAATACCGGGGGTTGATGAATTTGAAAAAACATAGCAGGATCAGATTTGGCCAATGCTCTTACATTTAAATCATCTAAAGATACATAGTGCCGCTTCCGACCCTCGAGTTTTGTGAGTTTTTGCAGCATGGTGGTCTTTCCAACCTGTCTTGGGCCGGTTATTAAAATAGCGGGGTATTGTTCATTAAGTTTTAGAAATATATCCTCCATAAACCTTTTGATATAGACCATCGCAAACGCTCCTTTCGGCGATTATAGAGTATAACCATATTTTAGCCGAAATTAAGAATTTTATCAGGTGTTTTTTGAAAGGGATGATACAGGGGGACGCTTTTGTTGTATCATTTGAGAGGTAAGAGGTTGGAAATTCAACATCAAAACATGATTTTTGAAGTTAAGCTCCTTCCTACATCTTACATCCCACTTCCCATTTCCCAATGATACAACAAAAGCGTCCCCCTGTATCACGAACGAAACTAAAAAGCCCAAGTCAAGCAAACGGAACCGTCGGTTAGCCCGGTTGAAACAATAGCCTCTCTGCAGGAAATACACACTTCAGAAAGAGAAATAACCTGAATTTCGAAAAGCCACAGGAATAACAATGCCCAATAGAAATGTCACCCCCCAAGAGTGACATTTCTATTATGAACAAACTTACCGTTAATTTGCAGTAAACAGGACTTTTATTGAAATAAAGGGTTACCGCCCCTTTTTATTGGTCCTTTTTGTGATTTCCAACCGACTGAAACCTTTGCAATCCCGCCCAGGGCCATCCCCCAAATCCGGACGCCCCGACTGGCCCTGTTTTGCTTTTTGTAAAATTTCCCTCAGGCGTGCTTCATCGCTCCTTGCCTTGTGTTCCTCCATCAGTTGTGCTTCCTCCAGTGCCATTTCTTTCATCAGCTGGGTTTTCTCCTTATCTAGAGCCTTTAACCCCTTGCCGCCGTTATATTTAGCATATTTCTCCTCCAGCTTGGTTAATTCCTCCAGATCTTTAAATTTGACCGGTCCGGGTTCGAAGCACCATACCCTATTCCAATAATAATTCCTTGAACAATAGTCATTTTCAATGTTTTCCGTTTCCCGGTAAAAGTCAATTAATTCCTCCACTTTCTTCGGATCCTTCTCCGCCAGAATCGCCTCGCCTGCCTGAAAAAACAAAACATCAAAGGCCGCGCATATTTCTTCTTGGCGGTCTCTAAAGATACTTATGGTCATGAGTTTCGCTCCATCCCAGAGATATCTGTTACACAATTTAAACTTGAAACCACTGTCATAGATCGGCATCCTTTCTAATTTCCTCTGGACTTTTTCCCGCAAATTTTTTAAATCTTGCAATTGCAAGGTTTCTGTCCGGTCTGACTTCGCCCTAAAAAAATCTCTGATCCCCATTTTTACCCTCCTATTAATAGCTCCTTTTGTCTGGCTTAAATGCCTGCGAAGGCCCCCAAAAGACTGTTTTTCATCAGGATTTCTTTTCCTGATATTTCGCCCTCGCGACATCATTTTTGAATAATAATTAAATAGTCCATACTCTTTAGTATATTCAAATTATATCATTCTAAAGATAAATCTGTCAAGGGAAATCCCGTGTTTGATCGCGTCTCTGTCGCGTCGGGTTTTCGACATTTATAATATTTCAGGAAAGAATTGTAGTTGAAAGCCAGAAAAGAAAAGCAGGCCACCTTTTTGGCCCACTTACTACTGGCTTTCATTTGCAATTTTTCCTATTGAATAATAGTCGCGTCGTGCACAATTTATCTTTTTAGCAAAATACTATGGGTATTTAAATATTTTTCTTTCCTCTAAAAATGATTGCATATACCTAAAAACAAAGTTCAATTTGGCCTTAAACATGAACAAATTTATAAAGAGGGCTTAAAAGAGTATACTTAATAAACCTAGCCATTTCTAGATTTTAAGAAAAATATCCTGTATAGGGTAACTCATAGACGTTCCTCAATATCAAAAAGACTTTTTAGCTAGTGCTTAAATGGACGTAAAGAAGGCTTGAGCTTGCCGATTTATGGTCTAACAATTTCTGGATAGTAAAAAGATCGTAGCCTTGCTCGTATAAATGGATACCAAAGGAATGCCTGAACATATGCACAGTAACTTTTTTATCCCAGCCAAGGAGACGGCAATGATCTGTTATAAAACGGGATACGGTAAAGCTAACAATTGGCTGATCTTTTTTAGTGCCCGGAAACAGCTGTTTATATTAAACTAAAAGCACCCCGAATAATAATTGAAAAGTACCCCACATTAAAATATACTTCCACATGTTATTAATAAATTTTTAACATGTGGAGGATTGTAACTGCTAAACTAAACTCAACAAATTTTGCTAAATAAGAATGAACAGTATTTACCATAAAATCCCTTTAGGTACTGTTTATAAAAATAGTTTACTTGATGTAAATTTGCATATTAATCAGGTAAATCTGAGATGATTTTTTTAAAATTAATCCCAATTAATAATCCTCACAATTAATTTAGTTTACTTCTTTTTTTAATTCTTCTACCTCTTTTATAGTTAATTCAGCTCCCTGTGCTACTTTTTCAACTGACAAACCCATCTTCAAAAGATTTATCGCTATTTTCCTTTTGGCAT
>DUTS01000015.1 GCA_012841935.1 Clostridia bacterium | reverse complement strand
TAAATTTACCCCAAAAAGAATTAAAAACGGAAACTGCTTGTCGTGGTGGAGACTTTGAAGGTGTTAAAATTCATAGTGTGCGTTTACAAAGTATGGTTGCTCATCAAGAAGTCCTTTTTGCTGGTAAGGGCGAAGTATTAACGATTAGACATGATTCTTTTTCACGAGAATCCTTTTTGCCCGGTATTTTACTTGCCTTACGAAAGGTACACAATTGGCAGGGGCTAAAAGTTGGTTTAGAAGAAATTTTAGAATAGGAAAGGGGCAGTAATAATGAATAATTTTCCGAGATTAATTACCGCAATGGTCACCCCTTTTAATGATGATTATAGTGTGGATTTTGAAGGGGCACAAGAATTAGCTGTGCGGTTAATCACAGAAGGTAATGATGGTTTAGTTATTTCCGGAACAACCGGGGAATCGCCAACCTTAAGTAAACAGGAGAAACTTGATTTATTTAAAGTTATTAAAGAAAGAGTAGGTTCACGTGCTCAGATTTTTGCTGGTACAGGCTTAAATGATAGTTTGGCAACAGCACGTTTTACCGAAGAGGCCTCTCTTACCGGTGTTGATGGTCTTATGTTGGTTACACCCTATTATAATAAACCAAGTCAAGCAGGTTTATATCAACATTTTAAAACTATAGCTCAAGCGACAGATTTACCAATAATTCTTTATAATGTACCTGGTAGAACTGCAGTTAATCTGTTTCCGGAAACAACTGCTAAATTAGCGGAAATACCTAATATTATTGCTCTGAAAGAAGCCAGTGGAAATTTGGATCAAGTTTCGACCTTGCGGACAATATTACCCCCTGATTTTTACATTTTAAGTGGTGATGACAGTTTAACGTTACCGATGTTAGCTTTAGGCTGTCACGGGGTAATTAGTGTAGCCGCCCATTTAGTAGGCCGTCAAATGCGGGAAATGATTAATGCTTATTTAATCGGCGATATAGCTAAAGCTGCTCAAATTCATGGAAAACTGTTTCCTCTTTTTAAAGCTTTATTTATTGTTTCCAATCCTATACCTGTAAAAACCGCCTTAAATTTAGTAGGTAAACCTGCAGGTAAACTGCGTTTACCTTTAGTCGAACCCCAAGACTCCGAAGTACAAATAATTAAAAAAGCATTACGGGAAATTGGTTTATTAGCATAGAAAATGGGGAAGGAGAGCTCCTTCCCCATTGGTAATTACTTTAGATAGGTTGCGTTAACTGTGATTAAACAAATAACAGCTGCTTGTTTTCAGTGGTGAAATGATTTATAATAATTTAAGTGGTTAAATCAGAGCGGTGTTTTATGGATATGAAAAACCTTCTGGTCGGACTATAATGAGGAGGTTTTTTTTTCATATTATAATCAGGTGTAGAATGTAACAATTAGTTAATAGGGGGGTAATAATGTCGAGTAACAAATTATCCCTGATTCCTTTAGGTGGGCTGGGGGAAATAGGGAAAAATATGATGGTTGTTCGTTATAATCGGGAAATAATTATTATTGATGCTGGTTTGATGTTTCCTGAAGACGAACTTTTAGGTATTGATATAGTAATCCCGGATTTTTCTTATTTAGTAGAAAACAAAGAATTAATCAAAGGGATTGTGCTCACACATGGTCATGAAGACCATATTGGGGCTTTGCCCTATATTTTAAAAGAAATAAATGTTCCGGTTTATGGTACTAAATTAACTTTAGGTTTAGTACAAGAAAAATTAAATGAACAGCGTATAACCAATACCAAATTGGTTACAGTGCGGCCCAAAAACAGGATTAAACTGGGGCGTCATTTTCAAGTAGATTTCTTTAAAGTAAGTCATAGTATACCGGATGTAGTAGGTTTAGCGATTCATACACCTGTAGGTCTTATTTTGCATACAGCTGATTTTAAGTTCGACCAAACGCCTGTTGATGGAGAAGTAACCGATTTTGCAAGTATTGCGGATTATGGTAGGAAAGGAGTATTGGTGCTGCTTTCCGATAGTACTAATGTTGAACGTCCCGGATATACTCCTTCGGAACGAGCGGTAGGACAAACCTTTGATGAAATTTTTCGTAATGCATCTACCAGAATAATTGTGGCTACTTTTGCCTCAAATATTCATCGTATTCAGCAGGTAATTGATGTGGCTCATAAATATGATCGAAAAGTAGCCATAGTGGGCAGAAGTATGCTCAATGTTGCCGCAATAGCACAGGAAGCGGGATATTTAACTATTCCCCGAAACACCTTAATCGGAATTGAGGAAATTGATGCTTATCCATGTGAACAAATAACTATTTTAACCACCGGCAGTCAAGGTGAACCAATGTCAGCCTTAACTAGAATGGCGATGTCTGATCACCGCAAAGTAAAAATAGTTCCAGGTGACATAGTGGTAATTTCGGCAAATCCGATTCCAGGTAATGAAAAATTAGTAGGGAGAACAATTAATCAGCTTTTTTATTTGGGAGCTGAAGTTATTGCTGAATCAGTAAGTGGGATTCACGTTTCCGGTCATGCCAGTCAAGAAGATTTAAAGTTAATGTTTAATTTAGTCCGACCAAAATTTTTTGTACCGGTACATGGTGAATACCGTCATCTAGTGAAACATGCTCATTTAGCTGAACAAATGGGTATTCCCAAAGAAAATATTTTTGTCGCAGAAAATGGACAAGTACTGGAATTTACACGAAAAAAAGGTAATATTGCCGGGAGAGTAACTTCTGGGAGAATATTAGTAGATGGTTTGGGTGTTGGAGATGTGGGTAATATTGTTTTGCGAGATCGCAAGCAATTATCTCAAGATGGTATCTTTATTGTTGTGATCACAATTAATAAAGAAGCTGGTTCTGTTGCAGCCGGACCAGACATAGTATCACGTGGGTTTGTTTATGTACGCGAATCCGAAGAATTAATTGAAGAAGCCAAAGCAAAAGTTAAAGTAGTTCTTGATGATTGTTGTGCTAAAAATGTTACTGACTGGTCTACCATAAAAGGTCAGGTAAGAGATGCTTTAGGGAAATATCTTTATGAGCAAACTAGAAGAAGACCGATGATTATGCCCATAATTATGGAAGTTTAAATGCGTTTACGGACGCATTTTTTTTTTATAATTACATAAAATATTGGGGAAGACAGGAAAGGGAGGGTGTTATTTGTCGGAAAAACAACAGGAGGCCACTAATAAGGTTAGGGAAAATATTAAGGAATTGGGGGTAATGCAAATACCCCATGATGAAACTTCCAATATTCATTGTTTAACAATTGTAGGACAAGTCGAAGGACATTTAATTCTACCACCGCAAAACAAAACGACAAAATATGAACACATTATTCCTCAGTTAGTAGCTGTGGAGCAAAATTCAAAAATTGAGGGACTTTTAATTATTTTAAATACAGTAGGTGGGGATGTGGAAGCTGGTTTGGCTATTGCAGAAATGATTGATGGTTTATCCAAACCTACTGTTTCAGTAGTTTTGGGTGGGGGACATAGTATTGGGGTGCCTATTGCGGTAGCTGCGGATTATTCTTTTATAGCAGAAACGGCTACGATGACCATTCATCCAATACGGTTAACAGGTCTAGTTATTGGTGTTCCCCAAACATATGAATATTTAGATAAAATGCAGGACCGAGTAATTAGGTTTATAGAAAAACACTCCGGTATTTCAAGTAAAAAACTGCGTAAATTAATGTTTCAAACCGGGGACTTAGCCCGCGACATTGGAACAGTTTTAGTAGGAGTAGATGCGGTAGAATCAGGATTAATTAACGAAGTGGGAAGTTTATCTCCGGCAATTAACAAATTAAAGGAATTAATAGATGTGTCGAAAGGAGAAATTATTCATTGATTATTTATACACCGGTACCACCAGAAATCTTATGGTATCAATCCTCAAGTGAGGATTGGGAAATTAAAAATGGAAAAATTGAGGGTGTCCTGGTTGAATTAAAATTAAAACATGGGGATAATAAAGCAGTGATTGAACGAATCCTAAGTACAGATCCGGCCCATTTTTTAAAAACGGCCTGTCAACCAGGACGAGAAATAATTTTTTAAAAAACATTTGCTCTCATGTATTTGAATATAGTAAACTAATGTTGATGGGGTGAAATTATGCCTAAAACATCAAAATTGAAAGAGGAAATTAAACAAGAAATCCTCGGAATTTTTTTTATCGCTCTGGCAATTTTTATTTTTTTCTGTCTAGGTCAGGAAAGTGTTGCGGCAAATAGCTTTTCCGTTGGGGCGGTAGGGGGATTGTTTTGTTTTATTTTAAAAGTATTATGTGGTCAAGGAAAATTTTTAATTCCCTTACTTTTTTTGCTTATCGGGATTCTTAAACTAAGAAAACGTTTGGAATTTGAAATTTTACGTTTGAGTTCCATTATTGCTTTACTAATTTCCATTTTAGCCTTTTTTCATTTAAATTTACCTCAAGCACAGCAAACGATTGCCTTTGGTAGGGACGGCTTAGGTGGTGGGGTTCTAGGGGGAATGGCGGTTACTTTTTCTTTATTTCTTTTTGGTAAAGCCGGTTCTTATATTTTTTGGTCAGTTTTAGTAATTGCTTCATTTGTAGGCATTGCTAAAAAGAGCTTAGCAGAATTAATTAAGCAATTTTTTACGCGAATCAGAGTTTTTTGTCAAAATACAAAGACTGGTATTAATGATTTCTTGTTTATTGAAGAACCAGAGTCTTCACAGGTGGTTAAAAAACAAGTAAAAAAATCAGCAGTTCCTGAATTTGCTGAAGAGGATAAAGAAGTCCCTTTGACGGATCTTTTTACTTCGCCTGCTTTGATTAAACCAGAAGAAAAACAAGTAATAAAACCTGTACAGGTAAGTGAAGATTTTCAATTCCCTGATTTAAAATTATTAAAAAGAGCTCCAAAAGTAAAAAGTTCGCGGCTAAATAAGGATATTACCAACAGTGCACGAGTTTTGGAATCTACCTTGGCTAATTTTGATGTACAGGCTAAAGTAGTTAATGTTAGTCGTGGTCCGGGAATTACTAGATATGAAATTCAGCCAGCCCCGGGAATTAAAGTAAGTCGTATTGTGAGCCTAGCTGATGATATTGCACTTTCTTTGGCTACTTCACAAGTGCGTATTGAGGCACCTATACCGGGAAAAGCGGCTGTGGGTATAGAAGTTCCTAACAAGGAAATAACCATTGTAACTTTACGTGAAGTTTTAGAAACAGGACTGTTTCAAAATTCGCCTTCCGAATTAACGGTGGCTCTTGGTAAAGATATTACCGGTAATCCTATTGTAGCTGATTTGGCCAAAATGCCTCATTTGCTAATTGCCGGGGCTACTGGTTCAGGTAAAAGTGTTTGCATGAATGCTTTAATTATTAGTATTTTATATAAAGGACATCCGGAAGCTGTTAAAATGCTTTTAATTGATCCTAAAGTAGTTGAGTTTTCCGCTTATAATGGTATTCCACATTTAATTTCTCCTGTAATTACCGATCCTAAAAAGGCTGCTGCTGCTTTACGCTGGATGGTTTCCGAAATGGAAAACAGGTATGAACTATTTGCGGAGAAAAAGGTAAAAGATATTCAAAGTTATAATCAGTCCATTACCGTAGAGGAAACTAAACTACCTTACATTATTGTTTTTATTGATGAATTAGCTGATTTGATGATGGTTGCGGCGGCTGAAGTGGAAGATGCAATTTGTCGTTTGGCCCAAATGGCTCGGGCGGCAGGAATTCATTTAGTAGTAGCTACACAGAGACCTTCTGTGGATGTAATTACTGGAGTAATTAAGGCTAATATTCCTTCCAGAATTGCTTTTGCTGTTTCTTCACAAACTGATTCGCGCACCATTCTAGATTTAGGTGGGGCTGAACGTTTACTGGGACGTGGGGATATGCTTTTTTATCCTACCGGATTACCTAAACCTATACGCGTACAAGGTGTTTATGTTTCTGATGCAGAGATTAACTCTTTAGTTGAATTTTTTACTAATCAAGCAACTGAAACTGATTATATTGAACCATGGACAGAGGTCGAACAAAATATTGAAGAATCTACCGGGGATGAGGATCCTTTATTAGGTGAGGCCATAAAGTTATTTTTAGAATACGGTCAAGCATCTATTTCCCTATTACAGAGACGCTTAAAGATTGGTTATACTAGGGCAGCGAGAATTATTGATTATTTAGAGGATAAAGGAATGGTTGGTGGTTATGAAGGTAGTAAACCTAGAGCAATTTTAATTACATGGGATGAATATTATGAGTATTTTGGTACACCGAAAAAAGAGGAGTAAGGAGGGGACAAATGGAACGGTTGGGTGATTTATTAAGAGAAGCTCGTTTAAGTAAAGGACTTTCTTTGGAACAAGTTGAGCAGGAAACAAATATTCGCCTGGAATATATTCAAGCTATGGAAAATGAAGATTGGGATTTTTTTCCCGAATTTGTCTATTTGAAAAGTTTTTTAAGAACCTATTATCGTTATCTTGGACTGGAAAATAGTGAGTATTTACATTTATTAATTGAATCAATAAAACCTCAACCAATTCCCCCTAAAATACCGCAAAAAATAGATTTAACGGTGGCTCCATCGCGTATAGCCAAAATTGTTTTTGTGTTTTTGGCTATTATAGTGCTCTTTTCTACTTCCTATATTTATCAGCGTTTTTTTATTTCCACACCCGAAATACCTGAGGAAGAATTAACACCCAAGCCTATAGTGGAAAATGAAATTGTTGAACCCCCGGAAGAAGAGCAAGAAATCACTGATTTTTCTTTAGTCTTAAGCTGTATTGATGACCGCTGTTGGGTAGAAGTGATCGATGCCGAAGATAATTATCTTTATCGAGCGATCATGACTAAGGGAGAAGAAATTAGTTTTACTAATTTAAATTGGGTATTTTTAAAATTAGGTAATGCTGGGCAAATGAATGTCTTTATAAATGATAAACCTTTGGACAAACTTGGCCGCATTGGAGAGGTAATTACAAAAACATATGGAATTGAAGATAATCAAATTGTTGAATTATAGTGGAGGCGGCAAATGGGACAGTATTTTAAGATTGTTACTTTAGGTTGTGCTAAAAATTCTGTTGATAGTGAACAACTTTATAGTTTACTTTCTCGTAATGATTTTCAACCGACAGCACAGCTAACTGAGGCGGAAATTATTATACTTAATACCTGTGGTTTTATTACTGATGCCAAGCAAGAATCTATTGAAATGATTTTGGAATTAGCGAAATATAAAAAGCGGGGTAATTGTAAGTGTTTAGTAATGATTGGTTGTTTGGTACAGAAATATGTTTCGGAATTAAAGGCGGTTTTACCTGAAGTTGATATATTTTTAGGTAGTGGTGACTTATTAAAATTGCCGGAATTATTGGCGGGTTTTTCTGCAGGTGAAAAAATCGTTTTAGTTACTCAACCTGAAAATTACCTCTATGATGATTGCTTACCGCGAAATTATAAGTTACAACGTTCTTATGCCTATGTTAAGATAGCGGAAGGTTGTAATAATTTTTGTACTTATTGTGTTATTCCGGAAATGAGAGGGGTTTATCGAAGTCGGCCCTTAACTTCGATAGTAAATGAAGTAAAGGCTTTAACCGAACACGGGATTTCCGAAATAATTTTAATTGCCCAGGATACAACTTATTATGGACAGGATTTAAGTGGTGAATATCTGTTGCCTGAATTATTGCGTCAACTAGTTAAATTACCAAAATTAAAATGGCTGAGATTACATTATTGTTATCCTGAACATCTGACTACTGAATTACTAGAATTAATTCAGCGGGAAAAAAAGATTTGTAAATATCTTGATATACCTTTACAACATATTGCCGATCCCATTTTAAAGGCAATGGGTCGTTCATTTGATAATAAAAAAATTAAACATTTATTAGCTAAGATTAAAAAAATAATTCCGGGAATTACACTTCGTTCAACCTTTATAGTTGGTTTTCCTGGTGAAACCGAAGCACATTTTAAAGAACTGCTAAATTTTCTGCAGGAAACTAAATTTGCTCGTGCTGGTTTTTTTGCTTATTCACGTGAGCCCAACACACCGGCTGCACGTTTACCAGAACAAATAAATCCTCAACTCAAATTGGAAAGATTACAAAAAGCAACTTCACTACAAAGTAAAATTTTGGCCCATTCATTGGCTGCTTATTTAGGTCAAAAGGTGCACATAATTGTTGATGGTCCTAGTTCTGAATATGAAGGTCTCTGGGAGGGAAGAATGGCCAGTGATTCCCCCGAAATAGATTGTCTTGTTTATTTTAAACCTCAGATAAGGCTTAAAATTGGTGATTTTATAAAAGTAAGCATAACCCATAGTCGGGATTATGCTTTATTGGGAGAGATTATTAATGAATTTGGCCAATAAACTTACTATGCTAAGAATTGTTTTAATACCTATTTTTATGTTTTTTGTTTTAATTCGTGTTCCCTATGGTCAGTATATAGCCACAGGTGTTTTTATACTGGCGGCTAGCACTGATGGGCTTGATGGTTATATTGCACGTAAACGAAAACAAATAACCAATTTCGGAAAATTAATGGATCCTTTGGCAGATAAATTATTGATTACCGCAGCCTTAATAGTTTTGGTAGAATTGGCGTTGTTAGCTGGTTGGATTGCCTTTATAATTATCGGCAGGGAGTTTTTTGTTACTGGATTACGAACTATTGCTGCCGCGGAAGGGATAATTATTGCTGCTAGTAAGTTAGGTAAATTAAAAACAATTACTCAAATCATAGCTATCACTGCTTTACTATTAAATGTTCCCGGAGGACAATATTTAATTTATTTAGCGGTATTTTTTACTTTATGGTCAGGTTTGGACTATTTTTTAAATGCTAGAAAGAAATTGAGGTTAAAAACAAAATGAAGGAAGCAATTAGATGTTTGGCAACAGGTTTTTATGTAGGTTTAGTCCCTTATTTTCCCGGGACAGCTGGTAGTTTGGTGGCTTTTATTTTAATTTGGTATTTGGAGATCACTTTAGTCGCTTTGATATTATTAACTTTGTTTGGTGTTTTTTTATGTCAAAAAGCAGAAGAACTTATCGGGATTCACGATGCCCCCCAAATTGTTTTTGATGAATTTTGTGGTGCTTTTTGGGCTACTTGGGGACTAACTTCTTTACCCCAATTTATAATTGCGTTTATTTTTTTTCGTTTTTTTGATATCCTGAAACCTTATCCTTTAAAGAAATTACAAAGTTTACCACATGGTTGGGGTATTATGGCTGATGATCTGGCTGCTGGTTTTATGACACGTCTTTTATTGGCTATCTTTATTTATTTTGGTCTAGTTTAACTCCTTATTTTCCAGGCTTTGTCTAGGGAAAATGTACTACAGCTATGTTATAATGAATTTGTAAACTTGGGGAAGAAAGGAAGTAAATTTCATGTGGAATAAAGTATTGCGTATTTTCGCAATAGTCGTCATCGGCTTTCTTTGTTTCGCTTTTTTATATGGTGGAACTTATTTTTACCGTCATTATTTTTATGAACATCCTTTGGAAAAAGATTTGGCCTGTTTAGAGGGTATCGAATTATTGGAATTTGTCCCCACTAAAGAACAGGTTTTATTAAAAGTTGAATTTAAAGATGTTCAAGGCCTACGCAATCGATTTTATACTTTATTAGAGTGTCTTCATAAAGAAAAAATCAACAATTATAATTTACAAATAAATAATTCCTTTAGTACACCATTTTTGTCTGCATTTATTAAACAGGCAAAACTCCCTATTTATGAAGCCATTAGTACTGGTAATTTTACGGTTTTACCGGAACATTTAAATGTCTTAAGTAAAAATGAACTAAAGTATGATTTAGAAGTTGATGATCAATTTGTTTTTCTTACAGTGGAAAAAGGTACTGATTTTGCACATTTAGTAATTTGCCGTGAATCTCTACCCATAAAAATTGTCACTCTAGAGGGAGTTGAATTTTACTAAAATGAAAAAGGTAGAAATTATTAGTGGTCTCATAATGGGTCTACTACTCTATTTATTTTACCTCGGCTATGATTTAAGACCTTTAATTATTCTAGGTACTTTATGTTTTTTCTTTTATTTATTTTCCGCTAAAAAAGGCTTGTTAAACCTAAATGGTCATCAAAAATTAATTGAAAAAACTAATTTTAATTTTGATGATATTGGAGGTTTAGAGACACCCAAACGTGAACTAAAAGAAGCCTTGGAATTTTTACTAAAGTCTAGTTTGGTTCATCAAATGGGTATTAGACCAATTAAGGGGATTCTTTTAACTGGACCTCCGGGTACAGGAAAAACACTATTGGCTAAAGCAGCTGCTGGTTATTCTGATGCCGTATTTTTGGCTACATCTGGTAGTGAATTTATTGAAATGTATGCCGGGGTTGGTGCCCAAAGAGTGAGGAATCTTTTTCAAAAAGCACGTGATTTAGCCAAAGAGCAAAAAAAGTCGCGGGCCATTATTTTTATAGATGAAATTGAAGTTTTGGGCGGCAAACGAGGTTCACATAGTGCCCATTTGGAATATGATCAAACTTTAAATCAATTATTAGTCGAAATGGATGGAATGCATAATCGGACCGACATACAGTTATTATTAATTGCCGCTACTAACCGACCTGATTTATTAGATAATGCACTTTTACGTCCAGGGCGTTTTGATCGTCAAGTAAGGGTCGATCTTCCGGATAAAGAGGAGCGTTTAACTATTTTGGAATTACATTGTGCCAATAAACCTTTGGATAAAAAAACAGATTTGACGGAAATTGCCGCCAGTACCTATGGCTTTTCTGGGGCACATTTGGAAAATGTAGCTAATGAGGCGGCTATTTTGGCTTTACGTGAAAATAGTACTTTAATTAAGCAAGCTCATTTAAGAGAGGCCGTAGATAAAGTGATTTTAGGTGAAAAACTATCACAGCGCGCCAAAAATGAGGAAACCTTAAAGAGGGTTGCTTTTCACGAAACCGGACATGCTTTAGTTAGTGAAATTTTAAATCCTGGTTCAGTAGACCAAATTACTGTTACCTCACGTGGTAAAGCCCTAGGATATGTACGTCATCTTCAGGATGAAGATCAAGTATTATATACTAAATCTACTTTAGAAAATGAAATTATGATTCTTTTGGCTGGTGCTTTAAGTGAAGAATTATTTTTAGGAGAAAAGAGTACTGGTGCTGCTAATGATTTTGAACGAGCCATTAAAGTAGCCCAACAAATTGTTTCTACCGGTTTATCAAAATTAGGTGTGGTTTCCGTTGAATTACTTCCGGAAAAAAAATTTTACGCAGTCTGTCGTGAAATTATTAATGATTTGGAAGAACAAACTAAACAAATTCTTTTGATGCACGAAACAATAATTATGGAGCTTGTGGAAGTATTAAAAAATAAAGAAAAGATCAGTGGCTCTGAATTTAGACAGTTATTAGAAAAAAATAAGAAGCCTCGTTCTGCATAATGTAGGTTCCCTATTTAATTTAGAACTATTAACCGCCCCCAATCTTTATAGACGAAATACAATATGCACCCGGTTTATTCCACCAAATGAAAATTAGCCTTGATCAGGAAGGAAAAAAAGGACAGTTTTTTTGTCCGGCTCTCAACAGTTTAAAATGATGAAGAATGTTACTGAATCATTAGCTGAACGCAGCCGGGATATTGTCGAAATATCCTATGATCAGGTTTGGCAGACAATTCAGCGTGGAAGTATGCCTGAGTTGGTGATAAATAAAGATTTTGACTGGCAAATGTTTTACGGGGCCTATGTTAAAACATATTTGGCACGCAATGTTGGCATTAGTTCACCAACAGCAGAGCACTGGCTTTCAATTCTGGTGATAGCGAACATTGTTTATCTTTTAAAACCATACACTAACAACAGAATCAAGCGTACTATCAAAACACCTAAATTATATTTTCTTGACACAGGGTTGGCGGCTTACTTAACCCGTTGGAATACATCTGATGTGTTGAAAAATGGGGCGGTGGCCGGAGCCTTTTTTGAAAGCTTTCTCATTGGGGAAATTATTAAAAGTTATTATAATAAAGGTGTGCTGGAGCCCCCCCTTTATTTTTATCGTGATAAAGATATGAATGAAATTGATTTATTAATTGAGGAAAATGGAACACTGTATCCTCTAGAAATTAAAAAACATGCTGATCCTAGTCAGAAGGATATTGTTGCTTTTCGCCAATTGGATAAAATTGCGAACATGCAGCGTGGGCCGGGTGGCGTTATTTGCTTATATGATCATCTGGTGACTCTGAAAGATAACGATCGTGTGATCCCAATTCGATTTATTTAAAGTGGGATTAGAATTATCGTTACGAGTTTGTATTATCTTGAATAAGGGAATGGAGGTAAGGAAAATGATTTATCGAATTGGTAAAATTTTGCCGAAAAGTTGGACTGACAGTCGGCGGCTATTTGCTTTATTTGTGAAACCTCAACAATTAAAAATGCTTGTACTTGATTTAGATGGGACAACATTAAATGATCAAAAGGAAATGATTCCAGAAAATATTACGGCTATTAAGAATTTACGACGAAAAAATCCCAAAATAATTGTTTGTGTTGCTACAGGGCGGACCTTTCATGAGTCAGTCCGTTTTGCCCAAAAAATTGAAGCAGATTTTTTGTTAACGAATAATGGTAGTGCTTTTTATCAGCGAGTGGGAACTAAATATGAATTAGGTAAGGCTTTTACTCTTTCTGAACAACAATATCAGACAATTTATAATCAAATTAGAAAATATGAAAGTGAAAACTCTGATTTGGCATGGCGTATTGGTCTAGCCGATACCCGCTATAATATTATTACAGATAATCAGATAGGTGTCTTAAAAAAAATACATAAGGCGTTTTCCCTTACTGAGGAAAAAGTGGTTAAGCCTGTTCTGATTAAAGATTTTGCTGAAATTAGAAAACAGGGGTTAAGTCAAAGTCTACTTAATATTTATCTTGATTTTGGTCAGACTGCATTAGGGAAAAAACAATATCAAGAATTTGAGGAGTTTTTACAAAGGGAAAAAGTTGATTATTTTCAGTGGTCTGACTCTCAATATGAAATTGTTCCTAAGGGTGTAAATAAGGGAAGTACTTTGGCTGTGATTATTGCGGAACAAAGAAAAAAGGGAAATTACATTAAAGAGCATGAAGTTATGGTTTTGGGGAATGCCGAAAATGATCTGCCAATGTTTGAAAAGGGTTTTCGTAGTTTATGCCCAGCTAATTCTTGGGAAGGAATTGAAAAGGCGAAAAATGTAAGGAGATTAAAGGTAACCAATAATGAGCCTTTTGTACAGGCGGCACTTGATGAGTATTATCGGAAACCTTCAATGGTAAAGCGTTTGCTAGAGGAAATTAAAGAAAGACATGAGGCAATCCGGAGACCAGCAGTTTTAAAACGAGAAGAAATGGAGAAAGAACATTACTAAATTCCTGATGTAGATTGCTTTCGGTCTAATTTTTCTATAAAATTAAACCGAAAGAAAGAAAAAGGTGATTTTATGCAGGCTGAATTAATTTCCGTGGGAACAGAACTCCTTTTGGGTCAAACTTTAAATACTAATGCCCAATTTTTAGCTAAGGAATTAGCTAACTTGGGCATTAATGTTTATTTTCAAACCACGGTAGGTGATAATCCTGAACGTTTATTACAAGCTTTGGAAATCGCTACTCACAGAGCAGATTTAATTATTCTTACAGGTGGCTTAGGACCAACTCAGGATGATTTAACCAAAGAGACATTGGCTGCTTTTTTAAAGTTACCTTTAGAAATTGTACCGGCAGAATTAGAACGTCTCAAGGCTGCCTTTTGCCAGGCGACTTTACCTTGGACCAATAATAATAGTAAACAAGCTGCCTTTATACCTGGATCCATTATTTTACCAAATTCAATTGGTTCAGCGGCGGGAATGGCTTTTAAAAAAGGAAATAAGGGCTATCTGCTCCTTCCGGGTCCACCTTCTGAAATGAAGCAAATGTTTTTAAAATCAGCACAACCTTGGTTAAATAAATATTTTCGTAATGAAAATCAAGGACATTTATATTCAACTAAATTGAAATTTATAGGAATTACAGAATCAGGTTTGGAAGTTTTGTTAACTGATCTTTTGGAAGAACAAAGTGAGGTCACTTTAGCCCTTTATGCACAGCCCGGGGAAATTCAATTACGCCTGACTTCGCGGGCTGCAGATAAAAAGGAATTTGAAGAAAAAATTAGGCCTTTATTACAAGAAATAAAAAAAAGAACTACAGCTTATTTTTTTGCACGTGATGAAGTAACAATCAATGAGGTTGTGGCTAAATTATTAAAGGTCAATAATTTAACTATCAGTACCGCAGAATCTTGTACTGGTGGACTTTTGGCGGCTAGTTTAACAAGTGTGTCTGGAGCCTCGGCATATTTTTTAGGTTCACTAGTTGCTTATGATAATCAAGTAAAAGTTAAATTATTAGGTATTCCCCAAAAAGATTTAGAAATTAACGGAGCAGTAAGTGCATGTGTGGGGAAAAAAATGGCCCAAAAAATCAAGCAATTAACAAATAGTGATCTAGGGATTGGTATTACCGGAGTAGCCGGGCCCGGGGGAGGAACAATAGAAAAACCTGTAGGCTTGGTATATATAGGCATGGCTACTCCGGAAAATGTTTTTTGTAATCAATATTATTTTAGAGGTAATCGCGAAATGATTCGCCGGCGTACGGTTCGACAGGCCTATTATTTGATTTGGAAATATCTACAAAAAATGTTAAAATAAATAGGACACTATTGACAGGCATTAAGGCTTGGTCTATAATAATCTCGAACAGGCGTTTTTAAAAATTTTAAGGAGGGCTTTCATGTCAGATAAAAAAAGGGCTTTGGAAATGGCTTTAGCCACAATTGAAAAACAATTTGGAAAAGGTTCAATTATGCGTTTAGGTGAAGATGTAGCTAAATTACAGGTAGATACCATTCCTACTGGTATTTTAACCTTAGATCTAGCTTTAGGAGTTGGGGGTGTACCACGGGGTAGGGTGATAGAAATTTATGGTGCCGAATCTTCCGGAAAAACTACCATTGCCCTACATATTATCGCTGAAGCACAAAAAAGTGGTGGAATTGCCGCTTTTATTGATGCGGAACATGCCTTAGATCCCCTTTATGCTCGCAATTTGGGGGTAGATATTGATAATCTTTTAATCTCACAGCCTGATACTGGTGAACAGGCTTTGGAAATTGCCGAAGCTTTAGTAAGAAGTGGTGCGGTTGATGTGGTAGTTATCGATTCGGTGGCTGCTTTGGTACCACGTGCCGAAATAGAGGGAGAAATGGGGGATGCCCATGTGGGCTTACAGGCACGTTTAATGTCCCAAGCTTTGCGTAAATTAGCTGGTGCGATTAGCAAATCCCGAACAACGGCTATTTTTATCAATCAAATTCGTGAAAAAGTTGGTATAATGTTTGGTAATCCGGAAGTAACACCTGGGGGTAGAGCACTCAAATTTTATTCCTCGGTACGCATGGAAGTACGCAGATTGGAAACATTGAAAAATGGTACAGAAATTATTGGTACTCGTACCAGAATTAAGATCGTTAAAAATAAAATAGCACCCCCCTTTAAACAAGCAGATTTTGATATTATGTATGGGGAAGGTGTCTCACGAGAAGGAAATATTCTTGATTTGGGTGTAGATCTAGATATTGTGAAAAAGAGTGGTGCTTGGTATTCCTATCAAGACACTAGATTAGGCCAAGGCCGCGAAAATGCGAAAATATTCCTCAAAGAAAATACCGCTATCGCTGATGAAATTGCAGCCATGATCACTCAATCCTTCCGAAAAAAAGATGAATAAACAGCTTTTAAACAAGGCACTAAAAAAACTATCCAGAAGGGCTTATAGTGAACAAGAACTAAAAAATTATTTAGTTAAATTTGCTCCTACCACTGATGAACTTAAAGAAGTATTTACAAAATTGCGTTCCTGGGGTTATTTGGATGATCAAAAATTGGCTGAGGAGTGGTATGAATTTTATCTGTGTAAAGAAATCTATGGTTATTTTTACATTTTTAAAAAACTGCAAACAAAAGGTATTCCCCTCGAAATAATTAAAACTACCCTCGCTAATTATGATTTTGAATTAGAATTAAAAAGAGCTAAAGTTTTGGCGGAAAAATATTGGCAAAAAGACAAATCACTAAAAGGGCGGGAAAAGGTAGCCCGCCGCCTATATTACCGCGGTTTTAGTGAAGCTAATATTCGTAAAATAATTACTGAGTTAATCATAGTGTAGTTTATTGGATTGCTTGACAGCTACTTTTTAAACAATTAAAATTGAATTGGAGAATTACGGTTTTACTTTTTCCGCCAATAGGTTTTCTTTTATATATTTTCAAGTATATATTTTATAAACCAGAACAGATGTTTATAATGTCATGGAGTACGCTTATTTTTGTCCGTGTACTATGTTTATTTGTCTGTATAATTTGGCGGATCCTGTAATAACCGAGTTTTCTTCGGTTATTTTTTTATCTATCAAAGGAGGTGAAGATGATTAGTGCTTATTTAATTTCAGCGATAATTGGTCTTGGTATAGGTTTTTTTATTGGATATATAATCAGGAAAAAAATTGCGGAAGCCAAAATTGAATCTGCCGAAATAGCGGCAAATAAAATTTTGGAAGAGGCACGGCGTAGTTCAGAAGCCAAGAAAAAAGAGGCTATTTTAGAGGCCAAAGAGGAAATTCATAAACTAAGAGTTGAGCTTGATCGTGAAACAAGAGAACGGCGCAATGAAATGCAGCGTTTAGAAAGGCGTCTACTACAAAAAGAGGAAATGTTAGATCGTAAATCCGAATTAATTGAAGGTAAAGAGGAAAGTATTCGTTCCCAAGTACAGGAATTAAATCAAGAGAAAGAGGAAATAACCAAGATTAAAGCACAGCAAATGGATGAATTAGTAAGAATCTCAAATTTATCTTTTAATCAGGCACGTGAAATGATTTTAAAACGTGTTGAGGAAGAAATTAAACATGAAACAGCAATGTTAATAAAGGAATACGAAGAAGAAGCCAAGGAACATGGAGAAAAAAAGGCCAGAGAAATTATTTCTTTAGCCATTCAACGCTGTGCTGCTGATCATGTTACCGAAACTACTGTTTCGGTGGTATCTCTGCCAAATGATGAAATGAAGGGTCGGATTATAGGCCGGGAAGGACGCAACATAAGGACATTAGAAACACTTACCGGAATTGATTTAATCATTGATGATACTCCGGAGGCAGTTATTCTTTCAGGTTTTGATCCCATTCGCAGAGAAGTTGCTCGTTTGGCCTTGGAAAAATTAATTTTAGATGGACGTATTCATCCAGCACGGATTGAAGAAATGGTAGAAAAAGCAGAAAAAGAAATTGCTCAAAAGATAAAAGAAGATGGGGAACAGGCGACATTTGAAACAGGTGTAAATGGACTTCATCCTGAATTAATTAAACTATTAGGTCGACTGCAATATCGAACAAGTTATGGACAAAATGTTCTCCGGCATTCCATAGAAGTAGCACATTTAGCTGCAGTAATGGCAGCTGAATTAGAAGTAGATATAGCTTTAGCCAAAAGAGCCGGACTTTTGCATGATATTGGCAAAGCTGTTGATCATGAGGTAGAGGGTCCTCATGTCACCATAGGGGCTAATTTGGCTAAAAAATATCGTGAATCAGAAGAGGTTATTCATGCGATTAGGGCTCATCATGGTGATGAACCTTTCCAATCCGTGGAGGCGGTATTAGTAGCGGCAGCTGATGCAATTTCAGCAGCTAGGCCGGGGGCCAGACGTGAAACACTAGAGGCCTATATTAACCGACTGGAAAAATTGGAGGAAATAGCGAATAGTTTTGAAGGTGTTGAAAAATCATATGCTATTCAAGCTGGTCGTGAAATTAGGATAATAGTTCAACCGGAAAAAATTACTGATGAATATTCAGTTACTATGGCTCGTGAATTAGTGAAATCTATTGAAAAGAATCTTGATTATCCCGGACAAATTAAAGTTGTAGTTATTCGGGAAACACGGGCAATTGATTATGCGAAATAAAAGCGATCAAAAGGTCGCTTTTATTTTTAAGGAAAGGGCGGTTTCGAGAAATGTTAAAGGTGTTAGTTATTGGCGACATCGTAGGTCGACCCGGTCGAAATGCAGTTAAAGAATATCTACAAAAAAATGGAGACGAATATGATTTTATAATTGCCAATGGGGAAAATGCTGCAGGTGGAAGGGGGATTACCCCTCAAATAGTATATGATTTTTTTAACTATGGTGTCGATGTTATTACTTTAGGAAATCATGTTTGGGATAAAAAAGAAATTATTGAATTTATAGAACATGAACCTAATTTAATTAGACCGGCCAATTATCCACCCCCAACACCCGGAAAAGGTGCAGTAATAGTTAAATTAGCTTCCGGGGTAAAAATAGGGGTAATTAATCTTTCGGGTCGTATTTTTTTACCGTCTTTAGATTGTCCCTTTCGTAAAGCAAAAAAATTAATTAAAGAACTTAAAAAAGAAACTTCTTTAATTATTATTGATTTCCATGCTGAGGCTACTTCGGAAAAAGTAGCCCTCGGCTGGTTTTTAGATGGTCAGGTTTCAGGTGTTTTAGGAACTCATACACATATTCAAACTGCTGATGAAAGAATACTTCCCGGGGGAACGGCATATATATCAGATATTGGGATGACTGGTCCGCGAAATTCAGTTTTAGGCATGAAAAAAGAAGCCATAATCGAAAGGTTTCTAACTCAAATGCCTATACGTTTTGAAGTCGCGGGGGGAGAAACTATTTTTAATGCAGTAAGTTTAAATCTAGAGATACAAAGTGGAAAATGTACCAAAATAAAGAGAATTAAAGAATATTTTTCGGCTTAAAACTCTTTTATTCTCGGTTTTTTGAGAATCTTTTATAATTAGTGATTCTTTTTGTTAAAAATATAGAGGAATTTTTTAGTTTGTGTTGAATATATATACAACAATAAAATAAAAAATTATACAATATTGAAGGAGGTTACCAGATTGGATGTTCTTAAAGTTTCAGCAAAGTCTAGTCCAAATGCAGTTGCAGGAGCATTAGCAGGAGTTATTAGAGAGAAGGGGTCTGCAGAAATGCAAGCCATTGGTGCTGGTGCTTTAAATCAATCGGTCAAGGCAGTGGCTATTGCACGTGGGTTTGTTGCTCCTAGTGGAGTAGACTTGGTTTGTATTCCCGCTTTTACCGATATTCTCATTGATGGCGAAGAACGAACTGCGATTAAATTAATTGTTGAACCAAGATGAATTAGCTTTGTTGTTGGGGACCTGTTTATTAAAACAGGTCTTTTTTATTTCTAGGAAAGGAGCAAAATGTGTTTATTGTTGATGGTCACTGTGATACACTTTTAAAATTATTTAAAAATAATGAGTCTTTTTGGGAAGAAGAAATTAGTGGACATGTAAATTGGCAGCGTTTACAAAAAGGTAAAGTAGCCCTACAATTTATGGCAATCTATATTGAACCAGAATATAAAAGGGCGGGGCCCTTGAAACGTGCCCTAGAAATTTTAGATTATTTTTATCATTTACAGCAGGCAGGAAAAGGGAAGCCTCTGCTTGTAATTAAAAAGGAAGATCTGCAAAAGCTAAAAAAGGAACAGCCAAGTGTTTTACTAGCGATTGAAGGAGGTGAAGCCTTAGAAGGTAATTTAGCGGTTTTGCGAATCTTATTTAAACTGGGTATTCGTTCCCTAACACTTACTTGGAACCAAAGAAATGAATTAGCTGATGGTATCTGGGAAGAAAAAACAGCAGGGGGATTAACCTCTTTCGGATGTCAAGTAGTCAAAGAAATGAATCGCTTAGGGATGTTAATTGATGTTTCACATTTATCCGAAAAAGGTTTTTGGGATGTTCTAAAATTTACTCAACAGCCAATTGCAGCTACACATTCTGCATGTTATGCTTTAAGAGCCCACCCACGTAATTTAAGGGATGAACAATTAACGGCTTTAGTCCAAAATCAAGGTATTATTGGTCTTAATTTTTACCCATTGTTTTTGGGCAGCCAATCACAGGTAATTAGCTTCAGAAATGTTATTGAGCATTTGGAACATGCCGTAAGTATCACCGGTATAGATCACGTTGGTTTAGGTTCAGATTTTGACGGTATTGCTCAAGTTCCACTTGGGTTAGAGGATGCTACTAAATTTCCCGTTATAATTGAAGAACTTTTACGTTTAGGTTGGCCGGAAAGTGATGTAAAAAAAATTATGGGAGGTAATTTTTTACGTGTCCTGCAGCAAGTCTTACCTGATTAAAGCAGATTTACATTTACATACCACGGCTTCTGATGGAGCTTATTCACCAAAGGATTTAATAGAATTGGCTGCAAAAAAGCAGATTAAATATTTAGCTATTACAGATCATGATACTTTACAAGGCTTGGATGAAGCAGCTAAAACATGTCAAGAAAGGGGAATTGTTTTTTTTCCGGGTATTGAATTTAGTACTGTTTATTCTCAACATGAAATCCATATTTTAGGCTATAATTTACAATTAACCAATCCAAATTTAATTTCTATCGTGAAGAAATTACAAAATTCTCGATGGCTGCGAATGGAAAAAATGATTGCTAAATTAAAGTCTCTGGGAATTTCTATAGAAAAAGAAGAACTGGCCAAGTTTTCTACTAATCGTAATTGGGGAAGACTTCATTTAGCTCTGGTTTTACAGGAAAAAGGAATTGTCAATTCAACAGCAGAAGCCTTTCAAAAATATTTAGAACCAGGTGCCAAAGCCTATGTGCCCCGTTATAGGTTATGTCCTTTTGAAACTTTAAAGATAATAGCAAAAGCCGGAGGAAAATCTGTAATTGCCCATCCAGGATTATCAAAAGCCGATCACCTCATTCCTTTATTAGCAGAAAAGGGCTTAATAGGTATAGAGGTTTATCATCCAGCCCATAGTGAAAATGAATGTTTAAAATATAGACAACTTGCACAAAAACATAATTTAATCATTACTGGTGGATCGGATTTTCATGGTCATCTAGCCGAGGATTTAAAATATTTAGGTGAAATGCCTATACCATTATCTACTCTGAGCTATTTAAAAAGTAATTAAGAAATTCCTTAAAATCCACTGCATTATTAGCTGTTTTTTACTTGACCTAAGAATGATAAATTATGATATAATGCCTTTAACGTAGTTATCATCTACAGGGGAGGTGAAATAATGGAAAATTTAAGAACTGGATTAACTTTTGATGATGTTTTGTTGGTTCCTGCACGTTCTGAAGTTTTGCCGCGAGATGTAGATATTACTACTCAATTAACCCAAAAAATTAAATTAAACATTCCTATAATTAGTGCGGGAATGGACACTGTGACAGAATCACGTATGGCCCGTGCTATGGCCCGGGAGGGAGGTATAGGTGTTATTCATAAAAACATGTCCATTGCCAAACAAGCCATGGAAGTAGACCGGGTTAAGCGTTCGGAACACGGGATTATTACTGACCCCATTTATTTAAGCAAAGAACACACAGTAGAAGAAGCCTTGGAAATTATGGCTCGCTACCATATTTCCGGTATTCCAATTATTGAAGGAACAAAACTAATTGGCATAATTACTAATCGAGATATTCGTTTTGAAACCGATTTTACCAAAAAAATTGATGATGTTATGACTAAAGATAGGTTAATTACTGCCCCAGTAGGTACGACATTAGATGAGGCTAAAAAGATTTTGGCTAAGTATAAAATTGAGAAATTACCCTTGGTGGACGAGAATTTTAATTTAAAAGGCTTGATTACCATAAAGGATATAGAAAAAGGTATTAAATATCCAAATTCAGCCAAGGATACCAACAGTCGTCTTTTGGTAGCCGCGGCTATTGGAATAAGTGAAGATACTTTTAAGCGGGTACAAGCCTTGGTAGAATCTAAAGTTGATGTAATTGTAGTTGATACAGCTCATGGACATTCCCTGGGTGTTTTACGAACCGTCGAAAAATTACGCAACCTTTATCCGGATTTAGAAATTATTGCTGGTAATGTAGCAACAGCTGAAGGAACTAGAGATTTAATTAAGGCTGGTGTCGATGCGGTTAAAATTGGCATTGGTCCAGGTTCCATTTGTACAACTCGAGTGGTCGCTGGAATAGGTGTACCACAATTAACTGCCATTTATGATTGTGCCCAAGAAGCGGCTAAAGATAATATACCGGTAATCGCTGATGGGGGAGTTAAGCACTCTGGTGATATCGTTAAAGCTTTGGCGGCTGGAGCTAGTGTAGTAATGATCGGCAGTCTTCTTGCTGGAACCGAAGAAAGTCCGGGTGAAGTAGAAATTTATCAAGGTCGCAGTTATAAAGTTTATCGGGGTATGGGTTCCTTGGGGGCTATGAAAGATGGTTCCGGAGATCGCTATTTCCAAGAAAATCTAAAAAAATTAGTTCCTGAAGGTGTAGAAGGCCGTGTTCCTTATAAAGGTTCAGTAGCAGATATGATTTACCAATTGGTAGGAGGTATTCGTGCTGGCATGGGTTATACGGGGTGTAAAAATGTCGAGGAATTAAAAACAAAAGCCCGTTTTATTCGCCAGTCATCTGCTGGTTTACGTGAAAGTCATCCACATGATATTCGAATTACAAAAGAATCGCCTAATTATATGTCTTAAAAAAAAACACCTGATTGTCCGGGTGTTTTTTATAATATCCCTACTTTCCCTTGAATAGATTAAATAAAGGGTGATTTAGGGAGGTTCTTTTTATGTTTATTTATTTTTCTCGTCTTAAATTATTTCGCTGGCTATTAATGATGGTAATTATTATTGCTGTTTTAGCAATTTTTCCAATGCCGATCAAAAATATGGCTCAGGAAGTGGTAACCGTATTAGCTCAGGGTAGATTAGTACCAATTTATGCAGTAGATACTCCAGAAAAAATAATTGCCTTTTCTTTTGATGCTACCTGGGGAAGTACCCGAACACCTAAAATTTTGCAAATTTTAGATGATTATGAGTTAAAAACTACTTTTTTTCTGACTAATATTTGGCTAAAGGAATATCCCCAACTAGCCAAAGAGATAAGTGAACGCGGTCATGAAATTGGTCTACATACCGCAAATCATCCGTGTTTAACTGATTTAGGAAAAGAAAAAATCAGTGAAGAATTAGTTAAAAATGCGGAATTAATCACTGAAATAACTGCTCAGAAACCAAACCTTTTTCGTCCACCTTTTGGTGCTTATAATAATTTAGTTATCAATACAGCAGCTGATTTAGATTTCATAACTATTCAATGGAGTGTTGATTCTTTGGATTGGCAAAATCTTTCGGCTAAAGCCATGTTCGAACGGGTGAAACAAAAAATTCATCCTGGAGCAATTGTACTTTTTCATAATGATGGGGAAAACACCCCTGAAGCCTTAAAGCTTTTATTACCTTATTTACAAAAAGAAGGTTATCAGATTGTACCTATTTCAGAATTGATTTATAATGAGAATTATTACATAGATCAACAAGGTATCCAAAAACAAAAAAATTAGGAGGTAATTTTATGTTAACAGGAAAAGTGGCCATTGTTACTGGAGGTACACGCGGCATAGGTTTTGCCATCGTTAAAAAGTATTTAGAACATGGGGCTCAAGTTGTTTTTTGCGGTTCCAAACAAGAAACAGTTGATCATGCACAAAAGAAATTAGATTCTACACAAGCCCGTGGAATAGTTTTGGATCTTTTTGATCCACAAGCTATTACTCAAGAATTCAAAGATATCCAAGAAAAATATGGTCGGTTAGATATCTTAGTAAATAATGCCGGGATCTCTCAAAGGGAAAGTATTTATGATTTAAAACCTGGGGATTTCGAACAAATTTTAAAATTAAATGTACAAGCTGTTTTATATTGTTCTCAAGCTGCCGCTAAATTAATGAAGCCACAAGGTGGTGGTGTTATACTAAATACTAGTTCTATGGTGAGTCTTTATGGTCAGAGCTCTGGTGTAGGTTATCCGGCTTCTAAGTTTGCTGTTAATGGTATCACCAAATCTTTAGCCCGGGAGTTGGGTCCTGATAAAATTAGGGTAAATGCTGTTGCACCCGGAATAATTAATACCGATATGGTTAAGGCTCTACCGAGGGAAATTATTGAACCTCTTATTACCACCATTCCTTTAGGACGGATAGGCGAACCTGAGGATATTGCTAATGCCTTTTTATTTTTAGCCAGTGATTTAGCTGCTTATATTACGGGTGCTATTTTATCTGTAGATGGAGCTGCTAGAAGTTAAAAAAGGGCTGAACGGCCCTTTTTTAACTTTACAGTAGTCTAGATGCGGTTCTGAACATGTGCATTAATATATGTTATAGTTTGCTTTAGAAAATAAATAAGGAAATGAGGACTTGAATTGATTACCGATATACTTTATATGCAGAATTACGGGAAAAAATTAAACAAAATGAACTTAAATAAAGAAAAAACTGTAACCGCGGTGGAAAAAACTGCTTCGTTTTAAAAAACGAAGCAGTTTTTTTATAATTTCCCTTTGCAGGAAGCGACAGCAAATAAAAGATATGGTAAAATCGGGGTAGAAATGGAGGTTCTTAAATGCGCAGCAAAATAGATAATTTAGTACCATATGATCCCGGACTAACATTAGAACAATTAGAAAAAAAATTGGGTAAGCCTATTCTCAAATTAGCATCTAATGAAAGTTTATGGGGTCCAACCCCAAAGTTAAAGGCTTATTTACAAAATAATTTAGAAAGATTAAATTTCTATCCTGATGGAAC
>DUTS01000014.1 GCA_012841935.1 Clostridia bacterium | reverse complement strand
CGCACCACATCTAAAGGTATCGCTATTCCCCACCCCTTATTTTCTTCCGTCGTTATAGCAAAACCCGGGTCTTTAACACTATGCACATAAGGGCTGGGCTTTTTGGTATACGCCAGTCCTTCTTCGGCTGAAGCCGCGGTAAGACCACCCCCATCAGCAAAAAACCACGCTTTAATGTATTCCCCTTGATATTTAACCACTTCCCCCCGCGTTTTTTCTACAGCTTTAGTTACCGCCTCATTAATCTTGCTCGAGTCATAAGCCTGAAATTCTTCCACATTTGTTGAAGCATCGGTCCCTCTGGCCGGCACTCCTCCTTCTGTTTTCATTCTTTCCCAAGCAAATGTACGCGCCAAAATGGCTTGCGCCGCCAACGCATTAAGGGGCCACGTCGGTATCATTTCCGCCGCCACCACCCCTTTAACATATTCCTCCATCTTGATTTGCTTTGTTTCACCCGTTTCCGCTACATATAAGGAAATTGTCGGTTCTTCTCCCATTTTACTATCTAAAGGACGACGCTGTTGACCGACACAACCGGAACTTACCAGCACTAAACAAAAACTAATTATTAAAGAAATAAACCATCCTACTTTTTTGCTCCGCAAATTACCCATTTAAAAAACCTCCTCACGCCTTTTCTTAAATCTAGTTTGGCAACAAGGAGGTTTTCTATACATCTGTTTTACGAAATGCCCAATAACTTAAAAACTAAAAAGACTTAACAAAAAACTTTTTATTCGTATGATAAATAATTTAAAAAAACCGGTTTTTTCTACCGTAACCTGATAAGTACGGAGCAAAGCTCCCTCACTAACCACTATTTGAAAGTCATTTGTTTTTTCATTTAAGTCTATTTGCTTAGTCATCCCGCTCATTTGCGGATATCCGTTAAGCAACAGCATATGTTCCGAATTTTCCAAAGTAGCCGTAAAGTCAATATTAGGAACTTTCTTTTTTACATATAGGGTGTACTCTAAAGTATTTGGAGCAAATTTCTTAGATAATGTGCCCCTACTAACCGCAAAATCAGCAAGTCCGCCGGTAAGATTAAGCCTTGCCGGCACATTACATTCCCCATAATTATTATTCCCCCAAGCCACAACCGTACCATCAGCTTGTAAAGCTAAAGCATGACTACGGTCTGCGGCTATACCCACGACATTATTTAAGCCTTCAGGCACATCACACTGACCGCGGTCATTATATCCCCAAGCATAAACCAAACCAGCTTGGGTTAAAGCCACTGTATAAAAATCACCCGCATCTATGGCTACTACGTCATTTAATCCCTCAGGTACATCATCCCTATTTCCCCAAACCACAACAGTACCATCTCTGGTTAAAGCTGCAGAATGATAATTACCCCCCGCTATATCCACGACCTTACCTTGTATATCATCAGGCACACGACACTGACCTTGGTCATTTCTGCCCCAAGCATAAACTAAACCATCTTGGGTTAAAGCTAAAGAGTGTTCACAACCTACAGCTATAGTGCTAACATTATCTAACCCCCGAGGGACATCACATTGTTTTAAACCATTATACCCCCAGGCAATGACCGTACCATCTGCTTTTAGAGCCAAAGCATGGTCTCTATTCGTGGCTAGAGCCACCACATTATTTAAACCTGCCGGTAAATCACACTGGCCACGCCCATTATCTCCCCAAGCCACTACCGTACCATCAGCTTGCAAAGCAAAGGAATGAGAACCGGCAACAGCAATAGCCTTTACTTTGCCTAATTCCGCCGGTACATCACATTGACCATCATAATTTCCGCCCCAAGTCACCACCGTGCCATCGGCTTTTAAAGCTGCCGAATGAGCACTTCCCGCCGCAATTTTTTGACCCGCAACCCGAGCCCGCTCTACAGTTAAAGCAATCTCTACCGGTTGTGGGGGTAGAATCACTTCACTTTCCATAATTTTCAGACCCTCGGGTATATCACATTGACCATACTCATTATCCCCCCAAGCTACAAACGTACCATCTGCTCTTAAAGCTAAAGAATAATCCTCAGCGGCGGCAATCGCCACTACATTATTCACCTCTGCCGGGACAGTACCCAGACCATAATAGCTCCACTCCACAACCGTACCATCGGCCCTTAAAGCTAAAGAATGCTCATGATTTGCCGCGATGGCTACCACATTATCTAAACCCTCAGGTACATCACATTGCCCATTATAATTTTCGCCCCAAGCCACCACCGTGCCATCGGCTTGTAAAGCCAGAGAATGAAGAAAACCGCCCGCAATACCTACAACATTAGTTAAGTCGGCCGGTACATCACACTGACCGTTACCGCTCAGCCCCCATGCCACAACTGTACCATCGGCCCTTAAGGCTAAAGAATGATTATCACCGGTAGCAATAGCTACGACATTGTTTAACCCCCCGGGCACCCCACACCTCATTAAAGAATCTTCCCCCCAGGCAACCACCGTACCATCTGCCTTTAAAGCTAAAGAATGTTCATTACCGGCAGCTATAGCCACCACATTAGTTAAATTTTCAGGCATAGGGATCGCCCAATCACCTAGCCTATTCCATTCCACAACCGTACCCTCTGCTGTTAAGGCTAAAGAATGGAAATCACCGGCCGCTACCTCCACCACATCACTCAAATCTTGAGGTTGAGCATGCTCCTCTTCTTCCTCCAAGAGCGATAATAAAGCATCCAACAACTCCCCTCCGGCCCCCCACTCCACAACAGTGCCATCAGTTTGTATAGCCAAAGAATGCAGACCACCGGCCGCGAACTTTTTCTGTGCCGCCCGGGCTTGTTCCATAGTTAAGGCAGCTTCAGCCCGCTGTGGTGTTAGCATTATCACCCCACTACTGACAAGCGTAAAAACAAGCACCAACCATAACATTGTCCACCTTAAGACTCTTGTTTGCCCTTTCCCCATGAACACCCCTCCTTTCATTTGCTTAAATATTAACACAATTTTAACCTAAAAACGAGGGGGCGTTCCCTGCCCCCAATGAAAACATTTCACTCCATAATTTTATACAAACTTGCCGCATCATCTGCCCGTACATTATCCTTAACTTCCAGCACTTTCACCTTTGTTTGTTTAGAGCCCCAACCGATTTCCAAAATATCACCGGGTTTAACTTTGGTCCCCGGCTTAGCCACTCTCCCATTTAACAAAATTCTCCCAGCGTTCGTTACTTCCTTAGCCAAAGCACGACGTTTAATTAAACGTGATACTTTCAAAAACTTATCTAATCTCATAATTATCCAACCTCTCAGACTTTTCCCCCTAACTATAAAGATTGAAAAAATATCAGGTCCTGCAAGGAACCTGATATTTTTTCATGACTACATTAAAAAAACAAATAAAGACAAATTAACTATTGGCTACTGCCTCTTTTAAAGCTTTCCCTGCTTTAAAAGCTGGTACTTTTGTGGCCGGTATATGAATCGGTTCCCCAGTAGCCGGATTACGACCCATCCGTGCGGCCCGTGGTCTCACTTCAAAAGTACCAAAACCAACAAGCTGTACTCTGTCCCCACTAACCAGTGCTGCTTCGATACTGGCGAGAACAGCAGACAGGGCCTTTTCGGCATCCTTTTTAGTCATTTCCGCTTTTTCAGCCACTGCACTAACTAATTCAGCCTTATTCAAAACATATCCCTCCCCTAAAGGTATTAGAATTATTCATTTGCTACATTCTCTAAACTTTATTAAAATCCTGCCTTTAAAACAAAGTTTTTCTTAATAAATGCATTTATAAGCCTTTTATTTTAGCCTTTTCCCAAATTTCATCCAAATATTGTAAATTGACCGCTTCCCAAGTCAAATTATTATCCATAATTTCCCTTTCCAAATAATTAAAACGACGAATGAATTTGGTAATAGTTTTCAATAAAGCCACCTCAGGTGAAAGATTCACAAAACGAGCCACATTTACAACCGCAAAAAGTAAATCACCTAATTCTTCCTCTATTTTTTGTTTATTTCCTTCAACAGCCAAGGCCTCTTCCAATTCCTGCAATTCCTCTTTAACTTTAGCCACGGGTCCCCGTAAATCTTCCCAATCAAAGCCCACCTTTTTTACCTTAGCTTGTACCTCTTCAGCCAAAAGTAATGCCGGTAATGCCCGGTTTAATTCACCCAGTACCCCTTTTTCCCTACCCTTTTCAGCCTTTTTAATTTCCTCCCAATTCTCAAGAACTTCAGCAGAATCTGCTACCACCACTTCCCCAAATACATGGGGATGACGGCGGATCATTTTTTCAGTAATTCCGGCAATTACTTCCCGCAAATTAAATTCTGCTTTTTCTTCCGCTAACAGTGCGTGAAATACTATTTGTAATAGTAGATCTCCTAATTCCTCTTTTAACCATTCCTTATTTTCACTATTAATAGCTTCAATAACTTCATAGGTCTCCTCTAATAAACAAGACCTAAGTGTAAAATGGTCTTGCTCCCGATCCCAGGGACAGCCATCTGGAGCCAAAAGTCTTTTAACAACTTCCACCAATGGCTCCAAGGAATTCTCCTCCGACATCTTTCTCCACTCCCCTTTCATCTCTAATCATAATAAAAAAAGGTGGTTTTATCCACCTTTTTTATTCTTCCATTTGTTTAGCTAAAAAAGAGGCCGCAGTTTCCGCCAGTTTTAATTCCAACTCGGAAAACTTAACATCTGGTTCCTTACTAATTAATAATACCGCTCCAATGGGATCACCCTCCGCTATAATGGGTGCAATTACTTCCGCAGTATATTTACATTCTTCACCTTCCTCATGTAAACAAATGGCACAATAAGGTTCTTGCCCCGGCTCATCAAGCATAATCGTGCTTCTTTCTTCCATGGCCTTTTCCACCGCCGGACCAATCCGTTTATTCAAAAACTCCTTTTTCGGGGCACCGGATACAGCAATAATTTGGTCTCGATCCGCGATACAAGCAATATGTCCGATCGCTTCATAAAGAGAATCTGCATACTCCTTTGCAAAAGTACCCAATTCACCAATCGGGGAATACTTTTTTAAAATTACTTCACCATCACGGTCTACAAAAATCTCCAAGGGATCGCCTTCACGAATTCGCAATGTTCTTCGAATTTCTTTGGGAATTACTACTCTACCTAAATCATCTATTCTACGTACAATTCCGGTTGCCTTCACGGGCTCACCTCTTTCTTTCTTGATAATTCAGGGTTACTGTAATGCTAGTATACATCTTTAAAACCTTAATTATTCACAGGCAAAAAAAACCACCCAAAGGATACTTTACCATAGGGATTGATTTTCTTTTTAAAAGTTCAGCAAAGCCAACTGTACTAACCCCACCGCTTACCCTCAACCTTAAAAACAACTATCTTATCCACAAAATCACTTTCTAAACCAGCACATAGTACTAGAATCAAAAGAGGGTTCATGAGAAAATTCATGAAGTCCGATAAAGTATTGAAAACAAGGGTTTTCAATACTTTATCAGATAATTTTAGCTTTTCTTTTATCATATGAGCAGGCTTAATCTGCATAACATTTTGGGAATTTTCACTATATTTTCCCCCGGGAGATCCCGAGAAATAATTTCACTCATTATAAATGGTTTGGTTTCTACATTTTACAAGAGATTTAGCCCCCAAAAAGCAGTTATTAGTTATAAATTAGATAGAGAATTCACGGTCAACTGCTCCTCGATAAATTCCTCAAAACTATCTATGTCATCAAAAATCACTTCATTGCCCAGGGCTTCGAAGTGTTTTTTCCCACACTTTATCTTAGCACTTTCTATTGGTCTTACATTTTCAAACATTATATTAGCCTTAGTTTCTAGCACAAAGTAGAGCTTATCCTTACCATCTACCTCTATAAGCACAACCCAGTCAGGATTATAAAAACCTAAAGGTGTAGATATTTTAAACCAGCCAGGTAACTTTGCATAGAGCTTCACGTGCACATTATTTTCAAAACTGGTGGCAAAACTTTCCTCATTGGCACTGTCGTAAACTACGTATTCAAATACAGATTTTTTACTTTCTATCATATTCTTGTGCAAATATCCTGTTAATTCCTCTTTTTCGAATAGTTCTTGGGTATAGTATTCATCATCGCCTATCTTGGTGTATTTTATCCCAGCAACTATCATCTGCCTCATTTTAGCAGTTATAATCTTAGCTACTTGCTCCATATACCTTTGAGGATTCTTTTTAAACAAATGGATTGTTCTACTATAAAGGAGAATATCTACAATAGTTTTTCTGGTTAGATTAGTTTCATTCTGTAAATAGGCAATAATATCAGGAATATTTTCCCGTAAATCATCTAATTTCACTGCATACCTTTCTAATTCTTTAGTTGACACACCACCTTCACTTACATCAAGTCCGGCCTTTGTATATATTAGTTTAGCTGAACTTACGAACAGGCTCCTTTGCATTTCCTTATAACATTCTTCAATCAGCTTTTCACTATCAAAATCCACAGAATAGGTTGTCTTATATTTTATCCTATCCCAAAGTTCCTTAAATTCGGGGTCTAGATAAACCCGTTTATTAAGTTTAATAATTCTTTTATCATCATTATTTTTAATATTAAGGCGACTTGACACCTTTCTGACCAAAGCTGTTATCTCCGCTTCTACGGGCTCAAACTCCTTTGGTATTTCAAGCTTGTTTTCTTTTAACGCGGTTTTTAATTTGCCTTGAACCTTACCCTTTTCATCAATATAGCCATTTTCTAAGAAGTTTTTAACAATAATTTTAGATGCTTT
>DUTS01000013.1 GCA_012841935.1 Clostridia bacterium | reverse complement strand
TTATGCCCATACACCTGACAGCTTGGAGAATTGTTTAAAAACCGTTCGTGAATTTGTGCAAGGTAGAATCATTACCGTTTTTGGCTGTGGTGGTGATCGTGATCAAACTAAACGTCCTTTAATGGGTGAAGTAGCTGGACGTTATTCTGATTTGTGTATTATTACATCTGATAATCCCCGTTCCGAAGATCCGGAAACCATTATCGCACAAATAGTTCCTGGTGTGGAAAAAGGTGCTGTGGGTAAACCTTTTCTGACTTTAGTTGATAGGCGTGCAGCCATCAAACAAGCGATCAAAGCTGCTCGTGAAACTGATGTGGTAGTTATCGCAGGAAAAGGTCATGAAACATATCAATTAATTGGTACACAGGTACTTCCTTTTGATGATCGTCAGGTAGCCCTAGAGGCTTTACGGGAAATGGGGAAAGGGGAGTCATAAGATGTGGGGTTTTACTTGGCCAGAAATTGCGGAAATTGTGGACGGGCAGTTGGAAAATGGAGAAACTAGCTCGGTACCCACTGGTGCTTCACATGATACACGACATTTAAAAAAGGGCGACCTTTTTTTTGCTTTTAGTGGTGAAAAAACTGATGGTCACAATTTTTTAAGCAAGGCTTATGAAAAAGGGGCAGCAGGTGCGGTAGTGACTCGGCGGCCGCAAAATTTTATTCATCGGGATTTTCCTTTGATATTGGTAAAAGATCCGTTGACAGCTATAGGACAATTGGCCATGGCTCAGCGGCAGCGTTTTGCTCATCCCGTAATTGCTATTACGGGAAGTGTGGGTAAAACCACTACTAAGGAAATTATGGCAGCTTTATTGGCGGTTAAGGGCCCTGTTTTAAAAACATGGGAAAATTATAATAATGAGATCGGGGTTCCGTTAACTATTTTATCTTTAAAACCTGAACATCGTTTTTTAATATTGGAAATGGGTATGCGGGCTCTTGGTGAAATTGATTATCTTTGCCAAATTAGTCAGCCTGATTATGGAATAATTACTAATTTAGGATATACTCATGCTGAACTTTTGGGGTCCTTGGAAAAAATTGCTGAAGCTAAAGCGGAATTGCTTGTTTATCCTCCGCAAAGTGGAAAATTGGCTCTGCCGATTGAAAATCGCGATCTGTTATTACCTTGGCTGCCCAAGGCAAGTTGTTCCTTATCTTGGTTTGGAATTACTGCAGAAGGGGATTTTAGGGCTCGCCAGATTATTCCTCGAGAAAAGGGCTTTACTTTTACTTTGGAGGAACAAGATCAAATTAAAGTTCCTTTGGAAATCTCCCTTTGGGGAAAACATAATGTGATTAATGCTTTAGGACCTATAATTATTGCTAGGGCTTTGGGCCTTTCTTTTTCGGAAATTCAAAGTGGGCTGCAACAGGTAACTTTACCTACAGGTCGTTTGTGTTTAAAAAACAATTTGAAGGAAAACATTCAAATTATTGATGATACTTATAATGCTAATCCAGATTCAGCAGCCGCAGCTTTGGAAGTATTAAAACAAGTAGCTGGAACTAAAAGGGCACTTGCTGTTTTGGGTTCTATGAATGAATTGGGTACTTATAGTGAACAGGGACATTTTTTTGTTGGCCAGCTAGTCAAAAAAATGGATATAGCATACCTTATTACCGTAGGTGAATTAGGGCCTTTAATTGCAGAAGGTGCTCGGTTAGCTGGAATGAGTGAAAAAAAGATTGAGGTTTGTACTACAAATGAAGCAGCTTTAAATAAGTTAGCAGAAATTAAACGCCCAGGTGATGTAATTTTGGTTAAAGGTTCACGGGGTGTAGGTATGGAGGAAATTGTGGTCGGTTTAATGGCCTAGGGGGGAGTTTGTTTGCCAGAAACTAGCTTGGTTTTTATAATAGCTTTAGTTATTTGTTTAGTAAGTGGTCCCTTTTTAATTCCCTTTTTGGAAAGGTTAAAATTTGGACAACAAGTACGTTCAGATGGTCCCCAAACTCATTTACAAAAAGCGGGTACACCCACAATGGGCGGGTTGATGCTTTTTTTAAGTATGGGCTTCAGTTTATTTTGGTTAAATGAATTTAATTTGTTTTTAGGTAGTTTGTTTTTTGTTTTTTGGGGATTTGGCTGTATAGGTTTTCTAGATGATTTTATTAAAATTGTTCTAAAACGTCCTTTAGGTTTACGGGCTTATCAAAAAATAATCGGGCAGACTTTTATTTCCGGTTTGTTTATTTATTTTACTTTGAATTACTTGGGACGTGGTACTACAATTTTTATTCCCGGTTGGGCTCTTTCTTTTAATTTGGGTTGGTTATATCCTTGTTTTGCTTTATTGGTGATTATCGGGACAGTAAATGCCGTTAATTTAACTGACGGCCTAGATGGTTTGGCTGCTGGTGTTACAGCTTTTGCCGCTTTGGGATATTTTTTTATTGGTAAAATTATTCAGTTTCCAGAAATAAGTTTATTTAGTATAGCCTTATTGGGCAGCTGTTTGGGGTTTTTATTTTTTAACATCTATCCAGCACGTATTTTTATGGGGGATACTGGCTCTTTGGCTTTAGGTGGTGCCTTGGGAGGTTTAGCTATTTTAACCAAAACAGAATTATTATTAGTAATTTTAGGAGGTATTTATGTTTTGGAAGCCCTTTCGGTTATTTTACAAGTACTTTATTTTAAATATACTAAGGGACGGCGGCTTTTTTTAATGGCACCCCTCCATCACCATTTTGAATTAAAAGGTTGGTCGGAACGGCAGGTTGTTTTTGCCTTTTGGGGTGGGGCTGCTCTCTTTACTTTAGCTGCCTTATTATTAATTCAATAACAAAGGGGAGCGGTGTAATGGATTTAGCGGGAAAAAAATGTTTGGTTATTGGTGCAGCTAGAACCGGACTTGCTGTTAGTGAGTTTTTATTGGGAAAAAAGGCTCAGGTTTTTCTTAATGATTCCCAAACTAAAGCTAATTTGGTCTGGAAGAAACTTGTTAGTTTGGAAAATAGGGGAGTGGTTTTACTTTTAGGTCAGCAGCCTGATTTAGATTCTTTTTCTCCTGATTTAATTATTGTTAGTCCCGGAGTTCCCTTACTGCTCCCTTGTTTACAAAAAGCACGAATAAAAGGAATACCGATTTGGAGCGAAATTGAACTGGCTGCACGTTTTATTAAGGTCCCTTTACTTGCGGTGACCGGTACAAATGGTAAAACAACTACAACAACTTTATTGGGGAAAATTTTAGCTGATGGAGGACGTAAAGTAGTTGTCGGTGGAAATATTGGTGAACCTCTAATTAGTAAATTAGAGGCCCTCAATTCCGATTCTTTGGCTGTTTTGGAGGTTTCCAGTTTCCAATTAGCTACTACGGAAATTTTTCGTCCTCAAGTGGCCCTGTTTTTAAACTTAACTCCTGATCATTTGGATTGGCATTTAAGTTATGAAGCATATCGGGAATCCAAAGAAAAGATTTTTTTGAACCAGGATTCTACAGATTATTTAGTTTTAAATTATGATGATCCGGAAACAAGAAAAATGGCAGCTTTAGCCCCTGGTAAAGTTCTATTTTTTAGTCGGGAACATATTCTAGAAACAGGTTTTTGTGTGCAGGATGATTGGCTAGTGGCTAAGGAGGCCTCACAAACTACTCGTTTTTTACCAGTAGAAGAAATAAAAATTAAAGGTGGACATAATTTAGAAAATGCTTTAGCTGCAGCTGCAGCGGGTTGGTTAATGGGTTTAAGTAAAACTAGTATCACTATGAGTTTGCGCACTTTTCCAGGTGTGGAGCACCGCTTGGAAGAAGTTTTGACTTACCAAGGTATCACGTTTATTAATGATTCCAAAGGTACAAATCCCGCAGCGGTAATTAAGGCACTTGCTGCTTATACTCATCCCTTAATTTTATTAGCCGGAGGGAAAAATAAAGGTAGTGATTTTTCGGCTTTAGCCTTAAAAATTAAAGAGAGAGTTAAAGAATTAATTTTATTTGGTGAAGCTGCACCCCAAATTGCAGCAGCAGTGAAAAAGGTAGGTTATCGAAATTATCATTTAGTCAGCGATTTAAAAGCTGCAGTGTATTTGGGAACAGATTTAGCCGTAAAAGGTGATATTGTGCTGCTGTCACCAGCTTGTGCCAGTTGGGATATGTTTTCCAGCTTTGAGGAAAGAGGTCAAGTTTTCAAGGATTTAGTCCGGAAGATAACCGAGAGTAGGTGAAGGAATGCGTTTTAAAAAAGGTGAACCGGATTTATGGATTTTCTTTACAACCATGTTTTTATTGGCTATGGGCATTGTAATGGTTTTTAGTGCTAGTTATTATGATACCTTGGAAAAGGACCCTTATTATTATTTACGTAAACAATTAACTTGGGCCGGACTGGGATTTTTGGCTATGATAATTTTAATGAATCTTGATTATTTTCGCTTAAAACCTTATCTAAATTTTCTTTTTGTGGTTGCTTTATTATTATTAATTGTAGTTCTATTTTTTGAACCTGATAAAGGGGCCCGGCGTTGGATTAAATTAGGTTTTATTAATATTCAACCTACTGAAATTATGAAGTTAAGTATGGTGCTTTTTTTGGCTAAGGAATTTGCCAAAAAAAGTGCTCAGTTAAAATATTTTTTTACTGGTGTGGGACCCTATTTACTCTTACTAGGCTTAGTCGGTGGCTTGATTATGTTGGAACCGGATTTGGGCACTACTTTAGTTATTGCCGGCACAATGGGGATCATGCTGTTAGCCGCTGGTTTGCGAATACGGCATTTTTGTGTCTTGGGGGTTTTGGGTTTGGGGGCTATTTGTGCATTAATTGCCGTCGATCCTACTAGATTAGAGCGAATTACGGGTTATTTGGATCCTTGGGCACATGCTTCCAAAGAAGGATATCAATTGATTAATTCTTTTTATGCTTTGGGTTCAGGTGGTATTTTTGGTATGGGCTTAGGAAATAGTCGGCAAAAGCTAGCTTATTTGCCTGAACAAAATACTGACTTTATTTTTGCCATTTTAGGGGAAGAACTCGGTTTTATTGGTGCTTTTTTGGTAGTACTGCTTTTTTGTATTTTTGCCTGGCGGGGTTATCGTACTGCTTTAACCAGCCAGGATGTTTTTGGCAGTTTCTTGGCAGTGGGAATAACTACTTTAATTGTCTTACAAGCTTTTTTAAATATGGGTGTAGTTACAGGTTTATTGCCTACTACGGGGATCGGTTTACCTTTTATTAGTTATGGTGGATCTTCGCTCTTTTTTTTCATGTGTGGGGTGGGGATTTTATTAAATATTTCGCGTTATTCTTCTCACCTATGATCTAATTTTACCCAAATGAGGTGGCTATAAGTGCGTGTAATTTTAACTGGTGGTGGCACTGGAGGACATATTTACCCGGCAATAGCAATCGGGCAGGCTTTATTAAAAAAGAACCCCTATTGTAAAATTCTTTATTTAGGTGGTCAAAAAGGTTTGGAAAACAAGCTGGTTCCAGAAAGTGGTTTTCCTATGAAAACATTAGAGGTTGTAGGATGGGAGCGTAAAATATCACCACAGGCTTTAGGGGCAATTTGGAAAGCAGGTAAAGCCTATTTTATGGCTAGGAAAATTATTAGGGATTTCCAACCTGATTTGATAATTGGTACTGGGGGTTATGTTTGTTTACCAGTAGTTATGGCTGGGGCTCATTGGGGATGTCCAACAATTTTACATGAGCAAAATGCTTTCCCGGGATTAACCAATCGGTTATTGGCCCGTTGGGCTAAAGCGATTTTATTAACGTTTCCGGAAGCTAGAAACTATTTTTCAGCGGTCTTTCATGATAAAATAATTGTTACTGGTTTACCGGTGCGGTCCTTAATTTTGGAAACTGTGAAAGAACAGGGACTTAAATATTTTAATTTTTCACCGACAAAGCGTACTTTGTTAACTTTGGGGGGCTCGCGAGGTGCAGAAAGCATTAACCAAGCTATGGTTTCGGTATGCAGTCATTTTTATGGGGATTCTCGATTACAAATTATTCATTCTACCGGGGAAAATGGTTATCAGGAATTCCGGGAAAATTTATTGGCTCGGGGTATAGATCTGGCTAATAATGGGAATATTATGAGCATACCTTATTTAAAACAGATGGAATATGCTTTGGCTTGTGCCGATTTATGTGTGGCCAGAAGTGGGGCCACTTTTCTTGCTGAAATGACGGCTAAAGGCATCCCCGGAATTTTAGTACCTTATCCTTATGCAGCTGAAGGTCACCAGGAGCATAATGCTCGTGCTTTGGCTAAACAAGGTGCTGCAGTGGTTATTTTGGATCAAGAACTTAATGGTGAGGTTTTAATTAAACAACTAGAGGATATTTTATTTAATCAGGAAAAACTCGAAAAAATGGCGTCCCAGAGTAAACAAGCCGGGAAACCCGAGGCTTTAGCTACTATTATCTCAGTCTTGGAAAAGTATTTATAAAAAAAAGAAGGACAAGCTGGAGGCTAGTCCTGGTTTTCTTGTAACACCTTTAAAGATATTTGCATATATAGTAAATTACCTGCAGGTTATATTTAAGGTTTGGCTTGGGACAGTCGGGGAAGGAGCTTTTGTAGATGTATTTACGGGAGAAGGTTCATTTTATCGGTATTGGCGGAATTGGAATGAGTGGTTTGGCCCAACTATTATTGGAATTGGGTTATGTGGTAAGTGGTTCAGATCTGCAAGTTTCGGAAATAACGGAACGTTTGGTTAGTTGGGGTGCTGAAGTAAAATTAGGTCATGTGGCTGCCAATTTGGCCCATGATGTCCAGGCAGTTGTTGTTTCTTCGGCTATTCCGCCCCATAATCCCGAAATAATTAAAGCTCAAAAATTAGGTATTCCGATTATGCAGCGTGCGGAAATTTTGGGAATGTTAATGAACCGTCAAAAAGGAATTGCCGTGGCTGGTACCCATGGTAAAACGACTACTACTTCTTTAATTGCCTTATTATTTGAACAAAATAATTATGATCCGACGATAGTTTTAGGTGGTCAATTTAATAATTTGGGTAGTAATGCTAAATTGGGTCAAGGCGAATTTTTTATTGCAGAAGCTGATGAGTCAGATGCCTCTTTTTTAAAATTAAATCCACTGATTACTGTAGTGACTAATATAGAAGATGATCATTTAGATTTTTATGGTTCCCGGGAAAAAATACAAACTACTTTTAGCGAATTTATTTTAAAGACTCCTGCTCATGGTTTTGTGGTATTATGTATTGATGATCCCGGGGTAAGGGAAATTATCCCAGACCTAAAAGGAAAAATTAAAATAATTACTTATGGGTTTTCTCCACAGGCTGATTATCAAGCAAAAAATGTAGTTTCGGCCGGCTTCCTGTCGCATTTCACTGTAGTTAAACAGGCTCGTGTCTGTGGGGAAATTGTTTTAAATATGCCGGGTGAATATAATGTTTTAAATGCTTTAGCAGCAGTAGCGGTAGGTTCAGAATGTGGTCTTTCCTTCGAAAAAATGGCTGCAAGTTTACTTACTTTCCGCGGCATAAGTAGGCGTTTTGAAAAAATAGGTATAATTAATGGTATTCATATTTACGATGATTTTGCCCATCATCCTTCAGAATTAAAGGCTACTTTGGCGGCAGCTAAAAAAACCGGCTTTAAACGAGTTGTGGCTATTTTTCAACCACATCGTTTTTCACGCACTCAGGCTTTAAAGACGGAATTTGGTACTGCCTTTCGGGATGCCGATCTTTTGGTGTTTACCGATATTTTTGCCGCTGGTGAAAAACCCCTTCCGGGAGTAAATAGTCAAACATTGATTGCGGAAATAAAAAAACAAACTGGTCAACAAGTGAAATATTTACCTAATAAAAAATTAATAGCGGAAAAACTGCTTAATCTGGTTAAACCCGGGGACTTAGTTTTAACTTTGGGTGCTGGTGATATTCGCCAGATTGGTTTTCAGCTGCTTACTTTATTGGAATCAGCAAATTCGGCAGTTCCTACTGGTTTTAATTGAGGTGGTAAAAGTGGCTTTGGAGAAAATGCTAATTTTTTTACGGGAAAGAAATTATGGACCTTTTTATTGTGATGAGCCTTTAAAAAATTATACTTCATGGCGGGTAGGAGGACCTGCTGATCTCTTGTATTGCCCTCAAAAAATTGATGAATGTGCTCATGTTTTAAAAATGGCCCATAAATGGAAAGTTCCGCTCACTATTTTGGGAGAAGGTTCTAATGTTCTTATTAGTGATCAGGGAATTAAAGGTTTAGTAATTATTACTTCTGGTTTTCAAGAGATCCTTTGGCAGGGCAGTCGGGTTACCGCCGGTGCGGGTGTTTTGTTGGCTTCTTTGAGCCGCCAAGCTGCTCAAAGGGGATTTGACGGCTTAGCTTTTGCTGTGGGAATTCCCGGGTCACTTGGTGGAGCGGTAGTCATGAATGCAGGGGCTTATGGCTCATCTTTAAAAGAGGTTTTGACCGAAGTGCAGACCTTAGATAAACGAGGTCAATTAAAAACATATAAGGTTGAGGAGTTGTCTTTGGGTTATCGTCAAAGTATTTTTAAAGAAACGCAAGAATTAATAGTGAAAGTGACATTAAGTTTATCGTGGGGAGATAAAACAGAAATTCAAACCAAAATGGCCGCTTATTTGCGTGAACGTAGATTAAAACAGCCTTTGGAATGGCCGAGTGCTGGGAGTGTTTTTAAAAATACTGCTCAAGGTGCGGGACGTTTAATTGAAGGGGTAGGGGCCAAAGGCTGGTCAGTGGGTGATGCACAGGTTTCGGAAAAACATGCTAATTTTATTATTAATCGCGGTGCGGCTAAAGCGTCGGATATTAGGGCTTTAATTAAGGAGGTGCAGTTGGCAGTAAAAGAAAAATATCATTTAGACCTAGAAACTGAAGTTGTCTTTTATGGTTTTTCAGACAATGGGAGGTGATGGTTATTTGGAAAAGTATGTGATTGTTGGTGGAAATAAATTAACAGGTAGTGTTACAATCAGTGGTGGAAAAAATTCGGTATTGACCATCTTGCCTGCTTGTTTATTGTCTGAAGGTATTTGTACAATTCATGGTGTCCCACATTTAAGTGATGTCAAGGTAATGCGAGAAGTATTGCTTTGTCTAGGGGCCAAAGTTGAATTAACAGGTAGAACGATGGTTGTGGATGCCACTAATGTGGAAACAGTGGAATTACCGGATCGTTTAACCAGAAAGATGCGGGCTTCCAATTTAGTTATGGGTCCTTTGCTTTCCCGCTTTCAGGAGGTAAAATTAGCTTATCCTGGTGGGTGTTCTATTGGATCTCGTCCCATGGATCAGCATTTACGTGGTTTGAGACTACTCGGGGCCGAGATTAAAGAAAAACACGGCTATATTGAGGTTAAAGCTGAACAATTGGTTGGGAATGAGATTTGTTTAGATTTTCCCAGTGTTGGAGCTACGGAAAATCTAATTATGGCGGCTGCTTTGGCTACAGGGGAAACAATTTTGCGTAATGCTGCCCGAGAACCAGAAGTGGTCGATCTCCAAAATTTCTTGAATAAAATGGGTGCTAAAATTAAAGGGGCGGGCACAGATGTTTTGCGAATTGAAGGTGTAAATAAATTAGGTTCAGCCGAACATACAATTATTCCTGATCGAATTGAAGCCGGTACTTTTATGATTATGGCTGCTATTACCGGTGGTGATGTTTTACTAAAAAATGTTATTCCTGAACATGTTGAAGCTGTAATTGCCAAATTGAGAGAAGTTGGTGTGGTGATTATCGAAAGTAATTCCGGTATTAGGGTACAAGGAACTAGATCACTAAAGGGAGTAGATTTTAAAACAATGCCTTTCCCTGGTTTTCCTACTGATTTACAGGCTCCACTTTTAGCCTTAATGACAATAGCGGGGGGAACAAGTGTTGTTACGGAAACAATTTTTGAAAATAGATTTAAACATGTTGATGAATTTCGCCGCATGGGTGCCGATATAAAAGTAGAAGGTCGTGTGGCCATAGTCAAAGGTGTGGAGAGTCTCAGTGGTGCCTATGTGGAAGCCTCTGATTTACGTGCCGGGGCAGCACTGGTAACTGCTGGTTTAGTAGCTGAAGGAGCTACGGTAGTTGATCAGATAAAACTTTTGGATCGCGGTTATGAAAATTTTGAACAAAGGCTTCGCAACTTGGGAGCCCAAATTTTGAGGGTAAATGGAATTAAGGAAAGGCCATAGTGGCTTTTCTTTAATCTTGACAAATGGACAAGTTGATAAGTGTGTTGTATATTTTAAATTATTTGTGCTGGGTAGTAGTTCACAATAAGTAGAATCCTGCTTGAGTGCTCAGGGAAAAAACGTTCATTCTGCAGTGCTTTAATAATGTTTGATCTTATTAGTTAATTATGGCATAATATAATAAGTATGTAAGAAAAGAGTAAAGCAGATGTCCAAGCTTAAAAAACAGCGTCAATCGTTAATTGGTTTTAGTTTTTTTTTACTGTTCTGCTTGTTTTTATCAGGCTATTTTTTTCTTAATTCCGCATTTTTTAATTTGCGGGAAATTGAAGTGCGGGGTTGCCAGCTTGCTGATGAACAAGCCATTGAAAAATTAAGTGGTTTAACTAAGGGTACCAATTTATTTAAAATTAACAAAAGGGAAATTATTGCTGGGGTGGAATTACATCCTTTAATTAAAACAGTACATTTAACTCGCAGAATTCCCCATACGGTAATTTTAGAAATTGAAGAACGTCTGCCTTTTGCTATCTTAGTTGGTGAAGGCGAATATTTGGTGGTGGATGTGGAGGGGGTTTGCTTAAAACAAGTTGAGGATCTGCAGGAATTTAACCTCCCTTTAATCAGCGGTCTTACGGTCCCTGCTGAATTAACTTTGGGGGAAGAATTAACTGAGGCAGGCTTAGGGGTGGCTTTAGAACTATTGAATTCATTAGAAGAGGGTTTTTTGGCTGAGATCGCCGAAATTGATGCTTCCACTCCTTATAATCTTACTTTAAAAATGCTCCAGGGAGTAGTGATAAACTTTGGCTCCTTGGAAGGAATTGAGCGAAAACTGCAAATTATTCGGGAACTTCTTTTTGAAAATGAGGAACTGATTAATCGTCAAACAGTTGAATATATTGATTTGCGTTATCAGTCTTTACCAGTGATTAAAAGAAAAAATTAAAAAGGTGAAATAAAAAAAAGGAAAATGGCTTGTCTTTGTGGAATAACCAGTGTAATAATGAAATTGTCCATAAAAATCGTAAAAGTTTGACCATAAAGGAAAGGGGAAAGCGATAGATGCTGGAATTTGAAATGGAAATTAACCAGTATGCCCAAATAAAGGTTATCGGGGTGGGCGGGGGTGGTAGTAATGCCGTCAACAGAATGATTGAAAGTGGTTTAAAAGGTGTTGAATTTATTGCCATTAATACAGATGTACAAGCATTACATTTATCAAAAGCTGAAAATCGGCTGCAAATTGGTGAAAAATTAACTAAAGGTTTGGGGGCAGGTGCCAATCCGGAAATTGGTTTTCAAGCCGCTGAGGAAAACCGTAATGATTTGGAGGCAGCATTAAAAGGTGCTGATATGGTTTTTGTGACCGCCGGTATGGGTGGGGGAACTGGTACTGGTGCTGCACCTATTGTAGCGGAAATTGCCAAAGAACTTGGAGCTTTAACAGTAGGGGTGGTTACCAAGCCTTTTGTTTTTGAAGGACGCAAAAGACAAGTTCAGGCAGAATCTGGTGTCGCCAATATGAAGGAAAAGGTGGATGCTTTAATTACGATTCCCAATGAAAAGCTGTTACAGGTAGTAGATAAAAATACGTCTATTAATGATGCTTTCCATATAGCTGATGATGTTTTACGGCAGGGAGTACAGGGTATTTCAGATCTAATCGCGGTTCCTGGTTTAATTAATTTGGATTTTGCGGACGTGAAAACAATTATGCGTAAGACAGGTACGGCCTTGATGGGTATTGGAACAGCTTCTGGAGAAAACAGGGCCAGTACAGCGGCCAGGGCGGCTACCTCTAGTCCTTTACTAGAGACTTCTATTGAAGGTGCTCGGGGTGTGCTTTTAAATATCACGGGAGGACCTAGTTTAGGTTTATTTGAAGTAAACGAAGCTGCCGAGATTATTGCTCAAGTAGTAGATCCAGAAGCCAATATTATTTTTGGCGCGGTAATTGATGAACAAATGGCCGAAGAAGTAAGGGTAACTGTAATTGCTACTGGGTTTGATGGTCAAGGTCAAGTTTCCCAGTCAGATCTGCAGGTAAAGAAACCGGCTTTGGAGGAGGAATTATATATTCCGGAATTCCTAAGACGCAGTAAAAAATAAGTAAAGGTAGGTCAAAAATGACCTACCTTTTTTTTATGCAAAAATCTGCGGAAAATGTTGGTAGACACTGTCCATCTTTTGACAAAAAATAGTATCCAAGTTATGTATAATAAAAATGCAGGTAATTTTTGGTTGGGGAGGCCCTGGTGATTGTCAAGGTTTATTTGGATCTTATTTTATTAACTAATTTTATTTTGGATTTTGTTCTACTGTGGTCTGTAGGGAAATTTGCCTGTTTAAAAATAAGGCCATTAAGACTTTGCTTAGCAGCGATTATCGGTGCAGTTTACAGTCTAAGTATTTTTTTACCACAATTACCTGTACTGCTTGCTTTTTTAGTTAAACAAGTTTGTGCCTTTTTAATGATTTTGACAGCTTTTCAAATCAAAAGTAAGCGTAAATTGGGGCAAGCTTTTCTTTATTTTTATTTACTTTCTTTTGCCTTGGGGGGGGTGGTTTGGGCAGCTATTTATTTAAACAAAGGTTTTTTACAAGCCTTTAACGGTATCGGTGTTTTAGAGGGGGTTAGTTATGGTTGGTTGGTAATGGGCTTAATTTGTATCTTGGGTTTGGGGGGTGGATTAGCCTGTTTTTTTCGGCAGAATTGGCTGCGGAAGCAATTGTTAAATCAGTTAATTATTTGTTTTGCCGAGCAGTGGGTGGAAATTGCGGCTCTTTTAGATACTGGCAACAGTTTGTTTGACCCCCATACTCGAAAACCGGTAATCATTATTGAAAGTCAAGTAATTAATGATGTTTTGCCTGTAGACTTATCTTCTGATTTAACTATTGAGGAGCTTTTTGGGGAACTAAAGGCAAGATGGGCCTCACGGGTGTCTCTTATTCCATATCATTCCGTAAAGGCCGAAGGCTTTATGGTGGGTTTTCAGCCTGATTTGGTAATTGTGAAAAATAAGTGGCAAGAGATTATTACTACTGAAGTTGTTTTGGGAATAGTGGTTCGTACTTTATCATTGGAAGGGGATTTTCAGGCTTTATTACATCCACAGATCTTATGTTAGGAGAGACGTGAAATGTGGTGGAAATTTAAACAATTATTAACTAAATTGCTGCGTTCTTGGGGTTTGGATGCTGATCTTTTTTACGTTGGTAGTAGTGAAACTTTACCTGCACCTCTTTCCCGAGAAGAAGAAGGGGATTTATTATTACGCTTAGAAAATGGGGATTTAAGTGTCAAAAGTACTTTGATCGAAAGAAATTTGCGATTAGTAGTTTATATTGCACGTAAATTTGAAAATACTGGGATTGGTATTGAGGATTTAGTTTCCATAGGCACTATAGGTTTAATTAAAGCTGTTAATACTTTTGATCCCACTAAAAAAATTAAATTGGCTACTTATGCCTCTCGCTGTATAGAAAATGAAATTCTTATGCATTTGCGGAGGACTAATAAAATTCGTTTGGAAGTATCCTTTGATGAACCTTTGAATATTGATTTGGATGGTAATGAATTATTGCTTTCAGATGTTATGGGTACTGAAAGGGATTTAGTTTTTAAACCTTTGGAGGATAAAACCAATCGGTATTTATTAAAATTAGCCATGAGTAAATTATCTAGCCGTGAGCAAAAAATAGTTGATTTACGTTTTGGTTTAAAAGATGGCCGCGAAAAAACCCAAAAAGAAGTAGCCGATTTTTTAGGTATTTCACAATCTTATATTTCGCGTTTGGAAAAAAGAATCATTAAACGTCTTCGTAAAGAATTTTTACGCATGGAATAGATTTCTATATCCTTTTACGTAAAATTTAAACAGTATATTTGCCTTGCGAGGGGGAAATAATGTTGTTAAGCTTCAACACCCCAAGGAGGCCAAAATGATAATTAATAAAGTTGAAATTTGTGGAGTGAATACGGCTAAACTGCCGGTTTTAAAGAATTCTGTGATGAGGCAATTGTTTAAAAAAATGCAGGCTGGAGATTTTACGGCCCGGGAAGAGTTGATTCGGGGTAATTTACGATTGGTTTTAAGTGTTATTCAGCGGTTTACCAATCGTGGTGAATATGTAGATGATTTATTTCAGGTAGGCTGTATTGGTTTAATTAAGGCAATTGATAATTTTGATTTAGGGCAAAATGTAAAGTTTTCCACTTATGCAGTGCCGATGATTATTGGTGAAATTAGAAGATATTTGCGAGATAATAATCCGATTAGGGTGAGTCGTTCTTTACGTGATATTGCCTATCGAGCTCTGCAGGTAAGGGATACATTGGTTAATAGAAATGCTTGTGAACCTTCTTTGTCTGAAATTGCGAGTGAATTGGGTTTACCTCGTGAGGAAATTGTTTTTGCTTTAGAGGCCATTCAAGATCCCATTTCTCTTTTTGAACCGATTTATCATGATGGTGGTGATCCTATTTATGTCCTTGATCAAATCGGTGATGAAAAGGACACAGATGCTGATTGGTTGGAAACCCTTTCTATTAAAGAAGCTTTAAATAAATTAAATACTCGTGAAAAGCATATTCTTACACTGCGTTTTTTTGAAGGTAAAACACAAATGGAAGTGGCCGAGGAAATTGGTATTTCCCAAGCTCAGGTATCACGATTGGAAAAAGCGGCTTTACAATTAATGCGTAAATATATTTAACATTAATTTTAGGATTGTTTCATAGACTTATTTGGGGAGGAGATAAAATGTTATTGCGTATTTCCGCTTTACGTGATTTAGAAATTATTAATATTAATGATGGCAGACGTTTGGGTCCTTTAAAAGATATTGAATTGGATTTGGAAGCTGGGGTAATTAAAGCCTTAGTTTTACCTAATTATGCTGGAAGGCGCCTCTGGGGTCTTTTTGGGCGTGGTGAGGATTTGGTGGTTCCCTGGGAAAGAATTACCCGCATCGGTTTAGATGTTTTACTTTTGGATTTGCCTGGATCCCAGTTAGATTATTAAAAGCACACTGCTGTTTATGCAGTGTGCTTTTTGGTTAGAAGCATTGTGTGGGGGGAGTTGGTGGACAAACACCGGGTATGGTGGTACAAGGCCCTGGTACACAAAAACCATAACTAGGTACCAAAAGTTGTACACGTAGAATAGATCTGAGGACTAAACAGATTTGGAAAGAACAGGTTAGGGAAAGAGTGGTATCATTAATGGCTGTAATAACACAATTGCAGAAATTGATTACACTCTCTGAACAGTCAGGAGATACACCTTCTGGGCTGCAAAGGGTGACTGTTCTGGTAAAAGTAAAGTTTTGATTTTCGGTTTGAGCCGGGTTGGCTGGATTAGTAAAGGTAAGGGGAACGGTAAAAAGAATGGTTAAAGTGAAAAAGCCATCACCAGCATCAGTTCGTGAAACTTCTTGACAGGTAATATTACCATTTTGATTACAGGGAATTAAATCCCCTACAGTAAAATCGTTGGCAAAAGTGACAGTTGTATCTCTACTTAAATCAAGAATTTGATAACAGCTATCATAAACTTTATCTACAGCAATACATTCTATTCTAGTAAAAGGTGGACAACCTTCTGGGGGACATTCACCTGGTGTAATAAGCTGTCTTTGCTGATCAAGCATTGTTTTTTCCTCCTTTTAAGGGATAATGGTTCTTTAGTATTTTATTAGACAGGTACTCTAAATGTTACTCTTCACCGCAAAAATTATTAAACATCTCCATTTTTGCTTTTCGTACATATAATAAAAAAAAGGGAGAAGGGAAGAGGAATATGGATTGTCGATTATTGTTTAGTTTAGTCAGGCTTAAAGGGGAAACTCCCCTCGGAATTCGTCTTTATTATTCTGCTTATCAACAACAAAAGAGTATGGCTTTTGCTCGTAAATTATTAGAAACCTATGCACCGTTATTTCCTCATTATTTATGGGAAAAAGTAGGTAGAATAAAAATGGGTTATTCTCCTGGTTTTTTTCCGGAAAGTTTTGCGGCTGTACTTATGGAAATCGGGGTAAAAAAGGAGGTCACTTCTTCTGAGTTAATTAGTACTATTTTAGCTGGGCTGGAAGAAAAAGCCCCACAGCCAGAAATAATAATACCTAGAAAAAATCCTTTAATTCCACCCCCAGGTGGACCAGCCTTTTATTTTAGGAAATAGATTTCTTTTCTGAGGTTTTGACACTTCTTGTCTAAGCATTTCATATGTTATAACAACCATAATAAATAGAGGTGATAACCTTGCAGCAGAATGATTTACAAAATGAAATAAAAGAGGTAAGTGAACATCCTGTATTTAAAGTAGATGCTCGTGATTGTGTTAATGAACCAGTTTATTGTATTCCGGTAATTATGGAAAGGGTATGTGCTTCAGGTAGTGAAAGTCAGCGGCATGTTCACTTTCTGTCGGAAACAAAAGAAGGCAAAGCAATTCCTCAAGATGCCTGTCCACTTAATTGTGTAGTTTGTAATTTTGCTATCTTGGGAATAGGAGATGAACCTTGTCCTGAGGGTGTTTTATCACCACGCCGTTTAGGTGATAATGTTGTTTTTACGATTAGCTATCAAGTTAGGGTTTGGTTTGAATATTTTGATACTGCTAAACAATGCTTGGAGGTAGGTGTTGCTGGTAAACGTTTTATTCAAGAAATTTCGGTGCCTATTCAGGAAATTGAAGGTGGTTGGACATTATGCCCTCCAGAGGAAATAGAATTATGTATTAGGCGAATAAAATTAAATTGTTTATGTGCTCATTTAGTACCGCGTAAAGGGGCAGGTGGTTCTACTACTTATGTTTTTAAGGTGATTGTGCAAACAGAGTTTTTTGTAATGGAATCTGGACGTTCTGTTATTTGTATGCCTTCTTGTTCGGGGTGTATGTCTATTCCGGCAGTGCCTGATAATTGTCAATCATTTGAACAAAAAAGTGAATGTCCTACTTGTGCAGATCTGGTGGAATAAAGTTGGGAGCTATAGCTTAAAGGCTATGGCTCTTGTTTTTTTTAAAAAAAGGGATAAAATTAAAGGCAAATAGGTGGTGAAGTTGGTGAATTCCAATCGGGAAATAAATATTTACCGGTCTGAGCTTTTCAATAAGACTGGCCTAGTTAAACAGGGATTTACAGGCCGTCGGGGAGGATTTAGTTCGGGAAACTATAGTTCTTTGAATTTAAGTATTTTCACTGCTGATGAACCAAATAGGGTTCGAAAAAATCGGCAAAAATTGTGTCAGGTTTTAAATTTTAATGAGGAAGCAATTGTCCAGGCTCAACAGGTGCATGGTACTAGGATTGAACGGGTAAGTAAAGTACCGCGGCAATTATTAGTCGCTGATGCCTTGATTACTAGTCAAAAAGGATTGGTTTTAATGGCCTATTTTGCCGATTGTTTGCCTCTTTTTTTCTTCGATCCGTTTAAAAAAGTAATTGCTTTGGTTCATGCTGGTTGGCGGGGTACAGTAGGTAAACTAACTACTAAAACTATTAAAGTATTGGTGGAGGAATATCAGTGTTCACCAGAGGATCTCTTGGTGGATTGTGGTCCACATATTGGGGTCTGCCATTATCAAGTAGGTTTAGAGGTTATTTCCCAAGTGGAAAAAGCCTTTCCTCAAGATGTGCCTTTATTACTCAATAAGTGTAAAACAGGAAAGGCCTATTTTGATTTGGCTCAGGCTAATGTTATTCAGCTTTTAAAATCAGGAGTTCTGCGGGGAAATATTAGTTTGGCGGGGCTTTGTACCTTTTGTCATTCTCAAAATTTCTTTTCGCATCGCAGAGGGGCCTTGGGTCGGCAAGCGGCTTTTTTAGAGCTGCTGTAAAAGAAATCTTAAGAAAACATAATATTTTGAAAGGGATTGGCAGGATTCAGAGGCTTTAGTCGCGAATATAATTCAAGAAATGAATCTAATTTAGGGCGGAGATTTTGTGGCCAGAAAAAGAAGATATAGAAGTCGTAAGTTCTTTTCTTTAATTATTGTTTTAGGGTTACTGTATTTTATAATTAAAATAGTCTCTAGTTGTTTACCAGTAGAAGTTGTCCAAGCCCAAGTCGCGGAATTGGAAGATTTTTTGGAAGGTGAATTTATAGTTTTACGTCCTGAACAAAAGGTGGCGGCACCTTGTTCAGGTTATTTCTTACAGGTAAAACAAGAGGGAGAAAGAGTTGCCAAAGGTGCTTTACTCGGTTATTTGGAAACCACGGCAGGCTCCAGTTTGGAAAAAACGACTTCCAGAACCCTTAATGCTCCTATGGCTGGTTTGGTTTCCTATAATCTTGATGGTTTAGAACAGGTTTGTTTACCCGAGATTTGGCCTTATTTGGAAATAGGTAGTTTGGGGGTTTTTATGGAAAAGCTGCCCTTAGATGAAGGAATTTCCACAGAAGAAGGGGCACGGGTGTCTGCAGGTGAAGGGGTTTGTAAGATCATTAATAATTTGGAAGAATGTTATTTTTATTGGCAAGGTGAAGGGGCTTTTCCGGAAAAAATAAAGAAGGGGGGTTCTTTACGTATTAGGCTTAAAGAACAGCCTCAGGTAATTTTAAAAGGGATAGTCAAGGAGCTTACACGTGATGTAGGAAAATATTGTTTATTAATCGAAATTTTAAATGCTGGAAACTTAAGTCTGCAGAGGTGTATGCTAGGTGAAATTATTGTAGAAAATTTTAAAGGGGTGATTTTGCCGGAAAAAGTAATTGTTGAAAAAGAAGGTCAATGGGGTGTTTATCTTTTTAAAAAAGGTCGTGCTCATTGGCAGGCAGTTGAAAAAATTGCCCATTTACGAGGACAGGTTGTTTTAGATAATTTAACGGAAAAAGATTGGGTAATAGTTGATCCTCAATTAGTGGTTGAGGGTAAAAGAGTTACCCGTTTAAATAAAAAATAGGTATGGGGCGATGTTAGATGAAACAAATAGCGGCAGTACAAGCGGCAATAGAAAAAGCGTGTTTAAAAGTAAATCGTTGCCCAAGTGAGGTAAAGTTGTTGGCCATTTCGAAGTCTGTTCCAGTTGAAGTAATCCATAAGGCCTATCAAGCTGGGTTAAATTTATTTGGTGAGAATCGGGTACAGGAATTAACCCAAAAAATACCATTATTGCCTGCGGAAATTAAATGGCATTTGGTAGGTACTCTGCAGCGCAACAAAGTTAAACAGGTTATTGGCCGGGTTGATTTAATTCATTCTGTGGATAGGCTCTCTTTGGCCCGTGAAATTAGCAAATGGGCTCAAAAGAGCGATATCACAGTAAAGGTTTTATTACAGGTAAATATTGCGGGAGAAAAAACTAAAAAAGGTTTTACGGTCGAAGAAGTACGCGGACAACTTGAAACTTTAAGTAATTTACCTAATTTACAAATCAAGGGTTTAATGACTTTGGCTCCTTGGGTGCAGGATCCGGAAAAGGTTAGACCTGTTTTTCGTGAATTACGACTTTTGGCACAAGAATTGGCATCTATGGGTTTAGCAAATGTAGAAATGCAAGAACTTTCTATGGGAATGAGTAATGATTTTCCGGTCGCGATAGAGGAGGGAGCGACAATCGTGCGTATAGGCAGTCGCCTTTTTGGGGTTAGAAATTAAGAGGGGGGGTAGATTAAAATGAGGGCCTTGGATAGATTTTTGGATATTATGGGATTTAGTGAGGTGGAAGAGGAAATTCATTTTGAAGAAGAGGAAACACCCGAATATTTTTCACGTTGGAAACAGCCTGCTAAAAACAAGGGACAAGTCATTCCTCTTGCTTCAAAAAGAAGCAATCAGGTAGTTTTATTGGAACCTTTGGCTTTTGATGATTGTCAATTAATTGCCGATCACCTTAAAGGTAGTAAAATTATTGTGATTAACCTAGAAAGTGTTGATGGTGGATTAGCCCGACGAATTATTGATTTTGTGGGTGGTACTACTTATGCTTTGGGAGGTTGTCTGCAAAAGGTAGGTTCAGGTACAATAATTGCCACACCAAATAATGTTGATATTTCGGGTGACTTAAATAGTGTCAGTCAGCCCAAGGAGGTTTTTGCCTGGATTAACAAAATTATTAACCAAGATCCTAATTAAAGGGGGTAGCCATTTTGAAGCAGCTCATCGGTCTTATTGGTGGAGGAGTAATGGGAGAAGCAATTTTAAAGGGATTATTAAAAGCTGGTAAAACAGCGGCCTCTTTTTTGGTTAGTGATCATAATCAGAAGCGGTGTGCTTATTTAAAAGAGGAATATGGTGTGCGTACTATTGAAGACAACAAACAGTTAATTAAAGAAAGTGAAATTATAATTTTGGCTGTTAAACCGCAAAACTTAAATGAGGTCCTTAGTGATTGTTTAGAGGTCTGTAGTACAGATAAATTGTGGTTATCTATTTTGGCAGGAATAACTACCACTAAATTGGAAAGTTTACTTCCGGTTAATAGTAAAGTTATTCGGGTAATGCCCAATACACCTGCTTTGGTAGGTGCTGGTGCTGTAGTTTTAACTTCTGGTAAATGGGCCCAGAAGCAGGATTTGGAAAGGGCAAAAAGCATTTTTGCTCATCTGGGAGTAGTACATGTTTTACCAGAAGAAATGTTAGATGCGGCAACTGGTTTAAGTGGTAGTGGGCCGGCCTTTGTGGCCTTGTTTATTGAGGCTTTAACTGATGGTGGTGTTTTAGCTGGTTTACCTCGTGAGGTGGCCGCGGAATTAGTTTTACAAACCGTGGTAGGTACGGTTAAATTATTAAAAGAAACAGGACTACACCCTGCGGAATTAAAAGATCGGGTGACTTCACCAGCGGGAACTACAATTTATGGTATGTTAAATTGGGAGAAAAACGGAATAAGGGGAACAATTATGGAAACTGTGCTTCAGGCAGCTGCAAGAGCAGCGGAGATTTAAAATAAAGGGGAAGGGAGTTGGTTTTAATGTTAACTCCACTTGATATTCATAATCAGGAATTTAAACGCAGTTTAAGGGGTTATGATGTTGATGAGGTAGATGAGTTTCTTGATGAAATAATTCGTGATTTTGAATATTTGTATAAAGAAAATTTAGAGTTAAAGGAAACAATTCAAAAAAGAGATGAAGAGGTTAATCGTTATCAAGAATTAGAGCAGACCTTACAGGAAACATTAGTCTTAGCACAGCAAACTGGTGAAGAAATTAAACAAAATGCCAAAAAAGAGGCGGAATTAATTATTTGGGAAGCCCAAAAAAAAGCTGAACAAATTTTAGCAAAGGCTGAGGCCGAGACTTTTACTGCTGCGGAAATGTTGGAAAAAATGCACGGTTTGGAAAAACAGCTTTATGTAAAAATGAAAAGTTTTTTAACTTCACAATTGGAATTTCTGGAGGAATATGAGATCGGAATTAATACAGAAGAGGTGAAAGAAACAGATGAATCAACTGCCGGTAGCGGAAACTTCTGGTAAGATTAAATTTAAAGTTAGGGTTCAACCGCGGGCTAGTCGTAATGAAATAACGGGTTGGCATGGTGATGCCCTTAAGATTCGTTTAACTGCACCTCCAGTTGAGGGTGAAGCGAATCAAGCCTGTTTACGATTTTTAGCCGATTTTTTTCAGGTTAACCGTCGGCAGGTTAATTTAGTAAGTGGACTTAAAAGTAGAACCAAAACAATTGAAATTACCGATTTTACTTTAGCGGAATTTAAACAGTTTTTGGGGGGTTAAATTTGACAAATCTCGTTTTTATAGCATATACTTTACTTTATATTAAGAATGAGAAGCACGGGGGATGAAAAGATGTCAAAAAAATATAATGCAACCTTAAATTTACCGCGTACAAAATTTTCTATGCGGGGTAATTTAACACAAAAGGAACCAAGAATTTTGGAAAAATGGGAAAAAATGAATTTGTATGAGGTGGTCCGTCGTCAAGCTGAGGGTAAACCTCAATTTATTTTGCATGATGGTCCACCTTATGCTAATGGGGCCATCCATATGGGGCAGGCTTTAAATAAAGTTTTAAAAGATATTATTGTTAAATTTCATAGTTTAATTGGTTATGATGCTCCTTATGTGCCTGGTTGGGATACACATGGTTTACCTATTGAACAGCGAGTAATTAAATCTTCTCAAGTAAGCAGACATGCTCTTGATCCAGTAGAATTTAGAAAACGCTGTCGGGATTATGCCCTGCATTATGTTGAAATTCAAAAAGGACAATTTAAGCGTTTGGGAGTACGGGGTGATTGGGAAAATCCTTATTTAACCTTAAATCCCGAGTTTGAAGCTATTCAAATTGGAGTTTTTGGGGAAATGGCCCAAAAAGGTTATATTTATAAAGGCTTAAAACCTGTTTATTGGTGTACTCATTGTGAAACAGCTTTGGCGGAAGCGGAAATAGAATATAGTGAAAAAGAATCAGCTTCTATTTATGTTAAATTTCCGGTAGTAGAGGGTTTATTGGCCGAAGAAAATGCTTTTTTTGTAATTTGGACGACAACTCCTTGGACTCTGCCGGCTAATTTGGCTATTTGTTTACATCCTGATTTTATTTATCAAGTTTTAGTGGTTGGGGATGAAAAATATGTGGTAGCAGAGGATTTAAGTTTCTCTTTTTTAGAGGTTTTAGGTAATCCTGATTATCGGGTAGAAAAAACATTTGTGGGTAAAGAATTGGAAGGTATTGTCTGCCGTCATCCCTTGTATGATCGAAATTCGGTTGTTATTTTGGGAGATCATGTTACTTTAGAACAAGGAACCGGTTGTGTGCATACTGCACCTGGTCATGGTTTGGAAGACTTTCTTGTCGGCCGCAAATATGGTTTGCCAATCCTTTCTCCGGTAGATGATCAAGGTAAATTTACAGATGAGGCTGGTGAATATGCCGGTTTGTTTGTGGGTGATGCAGATGCGGTGCTTGTAAAACATTTGGCCGAAAAAGGTGCTTTGGTGGGTAGTAGTATGATTAAACATCAATATCCACACTGCTGGCGCTGTAAGGATCCTATTATGTTTAGGGCTACTGAGCAGTGGTTTGTTTCCATTGATGGTTTTCGTCAAAAAGCACTTGAGGAAATTAAACAGGTAAAATGGATCCCAGCTTGGGGTGAAGAAAGAATTAGTCATATGGTTGCTGAGCGTGATGATTGGTGTATTTCTCGTCAGCGTACTTGGGGAGTACCTATTCCCATTTTTTATTGTCGAGAATGTCAGCAGGAAATTATTAATGAAAAAACAATTAGTCACCTTCAGAAATTGTTTAGGGAATATGGTTCAGATGTTTGGTGGGAAAAAGACGTTCAAGATTTAATGCCTGTAGGTATAGAATGTCCGCAGTGTGGCTGTCGTGAATTTACTAAAGAAGAAGATATTATGGATGTCTGGTTTGATTCGGGGACTTCCCATTTTGGAGTTTTGGAAACCCGTCCTGAACTTAGTTGGCCGGCTGACCTTTATTTGGAAGGCAGTGATCAGCATCGCGGTTGGTTTAACTCCTCTTTATCGGTAGCTGTGGCTGTGCGGCAAAAAGCACCTTATCGTGCGGTTTTGACTCATGGTTTTTTAGTTGATGAACAGGGACGTAAAATGTCTAAGTCTTTGGGTAATGGTATCGATCCTTTGGAAGTAATCGAAAAGATGGGAGCCGATATCTTGCGTTTATGGGTTGCTTCAGCTGATTACCGCCATGATGTGGCTCTTTCGCCCGCTATTTTAAAACAGATTACCGAAGCTTATCGTAAAATTCGTAATACCTGTCGTTATTTATTGGGTAATCTTTATGATTTCCATCCCCAGGAAAATCGGGTAGCTGACGAACAATTGTTAGAAATTGATCACTGGGCTTTATTAAAACTTCATCAGTTAATTCAAAAAGTAACAGAGGCTTATCAAAATTACGAGTTCCATACCGCCTATCATTTACTGCATAATTTTTGTGCAGTAGAAATGAGCTCTTTTTATTTGGATATTATTAAAGATCGGCTTTATACTTTTAAGGCAAATTCTTTAGCTAGAAGAAGTGCTCAAACTGTAATGTACGAAATTATTCTGGCCTTGGTTAAAATGTTGACTCCTATTTTGGCTTTTACCAGTGAAGAAATTTGGGAACATTTACCTCATGAAAGTGATCTCCCTTCAGTACAACTAGCTGGTTGGCCCCAATTTGAATCTCGTTATTTGGATCCCGAACTAGAAAAGAAATGGGATAAATTTTTACAAGTAAGGGATTTTGTGGCTAAACCTCTTGAGGAAGCTCGTCAAAACAAATTAATCGGTAATTCACTCGATGCTCAGGTACAACTTTATGCTGATTCGGATTGGTATGATTTTTTAGTGGCTGAACAGGAAATTTGGGCTACCCTTTTTATTACTTCTGATGTCGTTTTAAATAAATTAGCTACTGTACCTGATGGGGCTTATTCTAGTGATGAACTGCCGGGACTTGCGGTGGTCATTGGTCGGGCCCCAGGTGAGAAATGTGCCCGCTGTTGGATGTATGCTACCTCAACTGGGGAAAATAAAGAACATGCTACTTTATGTGCCCGCTGTGTACAGGTAGTTGAATCACTGGCCGAAGAATTATAATTCTGTTTGGAGACGATCTTTTTTAACCAGCAGAGTTTCTTGATTAGGGGTAATTATTTGGTAGTATTTGGCTTGATTAGAGAGCAGTGCTTCCAAATCATAACTTAGGTCTTTCAGGATGGCAATCGGCAGAGGTGTTGTTTTATCGGGGGGTAAATAGTGTCCTTTTTTTAAAATAAATCTTTGCCAAGTGTCATCCCAAGTAAAAGTTTGCTGAAAGCCCTCATTTTGTTGAGCAAGCTTTCGTTTTCCTTGGGTTTGAATTTTAAATTCTTTTTGGGAATGTTGATAAGTTAGTTTTATAGTTTGCTCTGCCCAAGGCTGTTTAGTTTTTTCCTTAATTTTTTCTGTAAAAACTTCGGCTAATTTATTCTCTTGCCAATCCCAAATCTTAATAAAAGTGGTTGTTAAAAAAAGTGGTTCCCTGTTTTTCTGTACCCCTTGAGCCAGTAATAATTCATTAGTTTCTTTGAAAGGTAAGGCTTTTGGTTTATAGAGGGGGTAAGTATATTCTTGATAAGCTGCCAAATAATAAAAATTGTTTCTTTTTTGAAGAATGACAATTATGCCTTTTTCTGGGGGCAAACTAAAGACAAAGGCTACCTCTGGTTCGGGATTAGCCATTAGATTTAAAAAAACATAATCTACTTCCCAGGGATAATGTGCCTCATTGGGAATAAAGTAATTAAGAAGTTGTTTTTTAGTTTCTCGCAGGGCATCTTCTATAAGATATTGCTGACTAGCCTGTAAAAGATTAATTTGTAGTTCAGGTAAAATGGGTACAGGTTGGCTAAGATTGCCGGTAGGTAGTGTTTGAAACTTACTTAAATCTAACCAAGTTAGAAGTAATAATAGAAAAAGAAGTAAACGGTTGATTAATTTACGATACATTTTTTGCTCCTTGCTTGCCGAGTTTTGGTATTATATTATATATATATTATTCAATTTTGTTCGCTATACGAAATTCCTTTTTAAGGGGTGAGGGTCATGACGCTTTTGAAAACGGCTTTACATGCACAGCATCTGGCTTTAGGGGCAAAAATGATTGAATTTGGTGGTTGGGAAATGCCTGTTTGGTATGAAGGCATTTTAGCTGAACATCAGGCTGTACGTACCACTGCCGGTCTTTTTGATGTTTCCCATATGGGGGAAATCGAAGTTAGTGGGGCAGATGCTTTACTTTTTTTGCAGAGATTATTAACTAATGATTTGGCTAAATTAAAGGTAGGGCAAGTACAATATAGTTTTTTGTGTAATCCTGCTGGTGGGGTTATTGATGATTTATTGGTTTATAAATTGGCTGCTGAGCGATATGGATTGGTGGTTAATGCTGGT